>NZ_JBIQEC010000013.1:0-70248 GCF_045370505.1 Moraxella sp. 179-F 1C4 NHS
GCTGATTGAACCTTTCGTCGCTAAGATTGCTTGCTAATTCAAAGCCTTAGGGTATAGCTTATGTCGAACTGGGGTTACCTTAGGCAAAAAGTTACTTTACTTGATGGCTTTTGAAAAAATAAAGGACGCTACTTGCGCTATGTCCCTCACGGCTTATGCTGTCAACCATACAGCAAAACACTGGGTAGCTTTCATCACGCAGCCCGATAGCAAAAATTTGAAACTCTGCTGACTTCAATACCAAGCTTTTTTGTATCCGTTCACACAACAAGTCATATTACTATCAAAATTGGTATTACCAATTTACAAAAAACCGTATAAATATCACTGTTTTTTTGAAATTTAATTGAATTAAAGCGTAATTTTCTTTATTATTTAACCAATTATTGATACTCAGACTATTTTGGTAATACCAATTATTTCATGGAGGAAATGATGCAACATTGGCAACAAATTTATGATCCCATGGGTAATATTTGGCTTTCAAGTGCCATTGCCCTTATCCCAATTATCTTCTTTTTTCTAGCCTTGGCGGTATTTCGTTTAAAAGGTAGTGTTGCAGGCACTATTACCGTTGTTTTGGCGTTGCTTGTTGCCCTATTCTTATACCAAATGCCGGTGACATTAGCGCTATCATCCGCGATTTATGGATTCTTCTACGGACTTTGGCCCATCGCCTGGATTATTATCGGTGCGGTATTTTTATACAAAGTCACGGTAAAAACAGGGCAATTTGATATTATCCGCTCCAGTATTTTATCGCTGACCGAAGACCAACGCTTACAGATGTTATTGGTCGGGTTTGCCTTTGGTACTTTTTTGGAAGGCGCAGCAGGCTTTGGTGCACCCGTGGCTATCACGGCGGCGTTATTGGTAGGATTAGGGTTTAAGCCTTTATATGCGGCTGGACTTTGCCTCATCGTCAATACGGCCCCTGTTGCCTTTGGTGCGATGGGAATTCCAATCATTGTGGCAGGACAAGTGTCTGGGGTAGAAACCCATGCCATCAGCCAAATGGTCGGACGTCAGTTGCCTTTTATTGTGCCGATTGTATTAGTCTGGATTATGGCGATTATGGACGGGTGGCGCGGGGTTCGTGAAACCTTTCCAGCGATTGTGGTCGGTGGTGGGTCATTTGCCATTGCGCAGTTTTTGACCTCAAATTATATTGGACCTGAGTTGCCTGATATTACCGCTGCTATTGCCTCGTTAATTAGTTTGACGTTGCTATTTAAAGTGTGGCAGCCCAAGCATGTGTTCCGTTTTGAAAATCAAGTCGAGGGCAAAAATCAGATGGGTGATACCACAAGCGTATCAGCACCGTTGCCAACCACCCATTACTCGCCCGCTCAAATCATCAAAGCTTGGATGCCGTTTGCCATTTTGACCGCGATGGTGTCGTTGTGGAGTATTAAGCCGTTTAAAGATTTGTTTGTCAAAGGCAAAGATGGTCATCCTGATGGCGCGTTGGTCGATATGGTGATGAGTATCAATGTGCCGTATTTGCACAATGCAGTACAAAAATTGCCCCCAGTTGTCACCAAAATTACCGACTATGCCGCAATTTATAAATTTGATTGGTTCTCGGCAACAGGTACTGCCATCGTGCTTGCGGCGATTATCTCCATCGTGATGCTAAAAATGCGTCCCAAAGAAGCGTTATCGACGTTTGGCGAGACCGTTAAAGAACTACGCACCCCGATTTATTCTATTGGTATGGTGTTGGCGTTTGCGTTTATCGCCAATTATTCTGGGTTGTCTGCTACATTAGCGTTAGCATTGGCGCACACGGGCAAAGCTTTTACCTTCTTTTCACCATTTTTGGGTTGGTTAGGGGTATTTTTGACAGGCTCAGACACTTCAGCCAATGCGTTATTTGCCGCTCTTCAAGCCACCACCGCTCAGCAAATTGGTGTGCCTGAGGTGTTGTTAGTGGCAGCCAATACCTCAGGTGGGGTGACTGGTAAAATGATTTCTCCGCAATCCATTGCCATTGCCTGTGCCGCCACAGGTTTGGTGGGTAAAGAGTCGGATTTGTTCAGATTTACCGTCAAACATAGTATTATCTTTACTATTATGATGGGCGCGCTCATTACGCTACAAGCGTATGTTGTGCCTTGGATGATTCCACACGGATAATGATGGGTAAAGTATGAAGGTTGCAACGCAGGTTATTGAACAATTAATTTCGCTAATAGACCGGGAAGGGCTAAAAAATGGCGATAGATTGCCTGCCGAGCGCCATTTGTGTGAGCGACTAAGTGTATCTCGTACCGCACTGCGTGAAGCGATACAGCAGATGAATAGTGTCGGTATTACCGAAAGTCGTATTGGGTCGGGAACGTTTGTCAAAGATGTGCAAAAAATTAAACAGAGCCAACCTCTTGTGGCGCTGTCTGATAGTCTGATATTACAGACACTAACCCCGTTATTAGATGCCGATCCCCTGTATCGACTTGATGTGCAAGAAGCAAGAATTGTACTAGAAGGCGGTACAGCCTGGTACGCTGCCCAAAGAGCTACAAAACAAGACATTGAAAAAATCCGCTTTTACTACGAGCAGTTAGCAAACAGTCAGGCGCATGGCGATACCGAACAAGCTGCTATTGCCGATGCCAATTTTCATTTAGCGATTGCCGAAGCCTCCCAAAATGCGGTATTGTTGCAGATGATGAAAAATGTTTTTCACCTAATGAGACATAACGTGGTATTAGCTCGGCGAAAAATTTACACCGAGCATTATGGCTTTGAAACCCTACACACGCAGCATATGGCGATGATGAATGCAATTATCGCGCGTGATAGTGAGTTAGCTCGCAAAGCCGTGGGCGAGCATATTGAGTTTGTGATAAAACAGGTTGCCAAAATCGATGAGGCAACAGCTCGCAGACAGCGAGTTTCCCGATTGGCCACTGATGTTTTTTAATACAGATGCCTGTTAATGCAGGCGCATTTTATAAACGTACTTTAGTGTAAACAGTTTTGAATGCACGTGGCTATTTCTACCATTAATAACATAGTTAAGATAGGGATATTATGATTATTTCTTCTGCCAATGATTACCGAGAAGCGGCTCGCCGCCGTTTACCCCCCTTTTTATTCCACTACATTGATGGTGGCGCGTATGCAGAATACACCCTAAAACGTAATGTTGAAGATTTATCGAGTATTGCCTTACGTCAGCGGGTATTAAAAGACATGACGCAGCTTGATTTATCTACTGAGATTTTTGGTGAACAGCTGTCTTTACCTGTGGCGCTCTCGCCGGTGGGTTTGACAGGGATGTACGCTCGCCGTGGTGAAGTCCAAGCAGCCATGGCTGCCGACAAAAAAGGCATTCCATTTACCATGTCAACGGTATCAGTCTGCCCTATCGAAGAAGTCACCCCAAAAATCAATCGCCCTATGTGGTTTCAGCTGTATGTGTTGCGTGACCGTAAGTTTATGCAAAATGTGCTGGAGCGTGCCAAAGCGGCAGGCTGCTCAACGCTGGTGTTTACCGTCGATATGCCTGTACCTGGGGCGAGATATCGCGATGCGCACTCTGGTATGAGTGGACCCAATGCCGCCATGCGCCGCTATCTACAAGCATGCACCCATCCGCACTGGGCAATGAACGTGGGATTGCTAGGAAGACCCCATGACTTGGGTAATGTTTCTAAATATCTTGGTAAAGCAATCGGATTAGAAGATTATATCGGTTGGCTTGGTAATAACTTTGATCCCTCGATTTCTTGGAAAGACTTAGAATGGATTCGTGATTTTTGGGATGGCGCTATGGTCATCAAAGGTATTCTTGACCCACAAGACGCCAAAGATGCGGTACGTTTTGGCGCTGATGGTATTGTGGTTTCCAATCATGGTGGACGTCAGCTTGATGGGGTGATGTCAACTGCCACTGCCCTACCCAAAATTGCCGATGCTGTTAAAGGTGATATCAAAATCTTGGTCGATTCGGGTATCCGTAATGGCTTAGATGTGGTGAGAATGTTGGCATTGGGGGCAGATTTATGTATGTTAGGACGTGCGTTTATCTATGCGTTAGCCGCCGATGGTGAGGCTGGGGTAACCAATTTACTCAACTTGATAGACAAAGAAATGCGCGTGGCAATGACATTGACCAGTGCAAACCGAATTCAAGATATCAATCGAGACTGTTTAGTAGATTTTAGTACTGTGACTTGATAGACTGACAGTGACTAGTCAACCTTAGCGTCTCCATGATATTTTTGATTTTGGTAAATGCTAAGATTTGATGATTGAACTAAGTGCAATAAATTTATCAACTTCATGGCGCAATAACCGCTTATGATCAGTGGTTGATTGAGCGATGGTAAATGAATTTAATATTGATATTTTTTATTTTCGATAAAAAAACCGCTCTATGAGAGCGGTTTTTGTTGTTTATGACCTATCAAATTCTAGAAGAAGCCCATCGGTTTTTCAGAATAGCTGACCAGTAAATTTTTGGTATTTTGGTAATGCTCTAGCATCATTTTGTGGTTTTCACGCCCGATGCCTGATTTCTTGTAACCACCAAATGCGGCATGGGCTGGATAAATGTGGTAACAGTTTGTCCATACTCGCCCAGCTTGAATAGCACGCCCTGCACGGTAAGCAGTATTGCCACTACGTGCCCACACGCCAGCACCTAAACCAAACATAGTATCATTGGCAATACGCATGGCATCATCAAAGTCTTTAAAGGTTGTCACAGACAGTACTGGGCCAAAAATCTCTTCTTGGAAGATTTTCATATCATTGTTGCCTTTAAAAATCGTCGGCTCGATATAATAACCTTCACCCACCTCATGTCTTGCATTACCACCGGTTAAAAGCTCGGCGCCTTCTTGTTTACCTGTAGCAATACAGCCTAAGATTTTGTCTTGTTGTTCCTGAGAGGCTTGCGCACCAATCATGGTTTCCGTATCCAATGGATGACCTGTTTTGATACGTTTTACCCGTTCTACGGCTTTCGCCAAAAAGGCATCGGCGATACTTTCATGCACTAAGGCTCTCGAAGGACAGGTACATATTTCACCTTGATTGAGCGCAAACATCGTAAAACCTTCAAGCGCTTTTTCTAGGTAATCATCTTCTTTATCCATGACATCGGCAAAGAAAATATTGGGTGATTTACCGCCTAACTCTAAAGTAACTGGAATAATATTCTCTGTCGCATACTTCATAATAAGCTGACCGACAGGGGTTGAGCCAGTAAAGGCAATTTTTGAGATTCGTGGGCTTCTAGCTAAATGACTACCCACCTCTTCGCCATACCCATTCACGATATTTAAAATACCTGCTGGTAGCAAATCTTGAATCAATTCAACAAGCACCAATAAGCTCACAGGCGTCTGCTCGGCGGGTTTTAAGACAATGCAGTTACCCGCGGCTAGTGCAGGCGCGATTTTCCAGGTAGCCATTAAAATTGGAAAGTTCCAAGGAATGATTTGTCCAACCACACCTAAAGGCTCATGAAAGTGATAAGCGACCGTGTCATCATCAATGGGTGAAACACCGCCTTCTTGCGCGCGAATTGCACCGGCAAAGTAGCGAAAATGGTCAATGGCAAGTGGTATATCCGCAGCCAAGGTTTCACGGACAGCTTTACCGTTTTCCCACGTTTCAGCTACTGCCAATAACTCAATATTTTGCTCAAGGCGATCTGCGATTTTTAATAATAGATTAGAGCGCTCTGTGGGTGAAGCCGCATTCCACTTAGTTTTAGCATTATGGGCGGCATCAAGTGCAAGTTCAATGTCTTCTGGACTTGATTTGGCGACTTTGGCGAAGGGCTTGCCGTTGACGGGTGAGATGTTATCAAAGTACTCACCTTTAACCGGCGCAACCCATTGGCCGCCAATAAAGTTGTCATACTTTTCTTTAAAATTGATTTTAGCACCGTCAGTATTAGGGTCAGCATAACGCATAATGACATTTCCTTTTGTCAGTTGGTAGATAAACTGCTTCGTGCAGTTGGTGGTTACACATTCATATTATTACAGAAACGGTAGGTAAAAGGTAGGTGTTTAATTATTCTTTACAATACGCTAGGCACATTATACTATTGAGGATAGCTTATTTTAAAAACCAAGGATTGGTTAGTGAATTAGGATATTTTAAAATATGAATAAAAATAGACTGTTAGAGCAAAGGCATCGGATTGATAAGAAGCGTTTTAACATTACCTTTACCGATAATAATGCAGATCTTATCCAACAAAGTATTGTCCAGTCATGGCACCGCTCAGACAATGCTAACATTCCAACTGAGCGCCAACAAGCACCCATTAACGCCACCAAAAGCGAGCAATCGTATTATCTAAAAAAAGCCTTAGGCTATTGTCAAAATCAATTACAACATATCACCTTGCAATCCTCCATGGTGATGGCTGTGGCTGATATCGGTAGTACGATTATTTGGACGACTGCCAGTAAGTCTATGCAAAAAGCGGCAGAAGCGGTTAACTTCATCGAAGGCGGATGCTGGGGGGAAAGCCAAGTTGGCACAAATGCCCTTGCATTATCGCTAAAAACGCAGCAATCAACTTGTGTTTTTTCTAATGAACATTATATGCCTTCGGTTCATGAATGGGTCTGTTACGCCACGCCTATCATTGAACCGCATACCAAACAGGTCATTGGCGTACTGGATTTATCGACCACTTGGCAAAATCACAATAATTTTGGCATATTTGCTGCTGAACGCTGTGCCAGTATTTTACAATCCGCTTTGAATGAGTGCCAAAGACACTATCTGTATATTCAAGGATTTAATGAACCCAGCGTCATATTCAATGGCAAAACCTTGCGACTGACCCCTCGGCAAGTCGAGATATTGACAGTGTTAGCACTTTGTCCCCAAGGCATGAGTTTAGATGCCTTACACCAAGCGATCTATGGTGAGCGTAAAGTGTCACAAGGTACGCTAAAGACTGAAATGTCGCAGTTACGTGATACACTTACTGGTTTATTGGGTTCTCGTCCGTACCGCCTATTAATGCCCATTGATGGTGATTTTTTACGGGTTGAACAATCATTAAATGCAGGTTATTTAGAAGCGGCCATCAAATTATATACCGGCATATTTTTTAGCAAAACTGAAAGCCCTTTTTTATGCACTTGGCGCACCTGTTTAGAAGCTCGCTTGAGCCAAGCCATTTATCATTCAGATCAGGTTGACTTATTACTCATGCATTTGTCAAATTGCCCCGATGCTAGCGACGCTATAGAAAGGTTGATTGAGTTAATGCCAGATAACCTCTCGATTCACCAACATTTAGAGGTACTGTCAAATCGGTAACTATCAATTTTTCTTTAACCCTCAATTTTCCCCTAATCATGCACTTTTCGTTATTTCCCGCTTTACTATCCTGTCTAGGCGCTGTCCGTGCAAGCATTGCTGCAATACCATCGACCTGTCAAGATAAAAGATAGCATGCCTTTATGCACTTTTGGGTGGTAATGCTTTTGTATTTTTTATCGAAAATTTATAGTACGTAAATTCTGTGACAATTAACGTTCCTATTATTATCATTATCACTCATAGCATTAGAAGGCTTGCGATTTCAAGCGTTTTTTCTTGGGTGAAAAGTGCTACAATGTGACAAAAAATTTTGAGACCCTTATGAATAACGCGTTATGGCTTCCTTGCACACAGATGCAAGCCCTTGAAAACAATCCCCCACTCCACCTCGTCAAAGCTCAAGGCAATCAATTATATGATCAGGACGGTAACGCCTATTACGATATGATTAGCTCATGGTGGGTTAATTTGCATGGACATTGCCATCCCTTTATCAACGAAAAAATAAAACAGCAGCTCGATACGCTTGAGCATACTTTAATCGCTAGTGTCACTCATCCGCCGATTTTGACGCTTGCAGAAAAATTGGTTGCCATCACGCCCACATCATTCACCAAAGCTTTTTTTGCCGACAGTGGCTCAGGGGCGGTGGAAGTCGCGCTTAAGATGAGTTTGCAGTACTGGCAGCAATCAGGGCAAACGCAAAAAACCAAATTTATCTCATTGGAACACGGTTATCACGGTGAAACCGTTGGCAGTCTTGCGGTGACAGACATCCCGCTGTTTAGTGAACAATACAAAGATTTGATTGTCAGTCAAATTCGTATTCCTTCCCCCGCGCATATTTTCAGCTCTGACGCTATCGCAGCGCAGCTTTATGAGCAAAAAAGCTTGGATGCACTAGAATGCATCTTGGCAGAAAAATCTCGCGATATCTGTGCCATTATCCTTGAACCTTTGGTACAAGGGGCGGCTGGCATGGCGATGTATTCTGCTAATTATTTACTTGGCGTTGCCAAACTTGCGCACCATTATCACATCCATGTGATATATGATGAGATTGCCGTGGGTTTTGGTCGTACAGGTACTATGTTTGCGGTAGAGCAAATGCTGGCGTTGGCAGATGCGGATAAACAAGAAAATTATTGCCCTGACTTTATCTGTCTATCAAAAGGTCTAACGGCAGGCTATCTGCCAATGTCTTGCGTCATGACAACCGATGATGTCTACCAAGCATTTTATGATGACAAAGTGGAAAAAGGGTTTTTACATTCTCATAGTTTTACTGGCAACCCATTGGCTTGTAGCGCGGCTTTGGCGTCGCTTGAACTGTTTGAACGCGATAATGTCTTGCTACACAACCAATCCCTTATCCAAGCGATGGCTGATGGCTTACAGCAATTAGCTGATGCCAATTTGCCCATAAAGTTTGTACGTCAAACCGGCATGATTGCAGCTTTTACCTTGGATTTTTCTCAAAATTTGGGCAAAGCCTTTACCCAGTTATGCCTTGATCGAGGCGTGATGATTCGTCCGATTGGCAATCATGTTTATCTTATTCCACCTTATTGCACGACCCCAGCGGAGATTGGGCACATCTTTGGCATATTAAATCATTGTTTGCAAAAGCTTTGTGACAATCTCCCCCAAATCCCCCAAGGCTCGTCTCAAGCGATTGATTTGCCTTAACACCTTTACTAACGTCTCATAAAATTTACGAACTAACTAATTATAAATAAATGTTTGTTGTTATCATCAGTCCTCAAAAGCTAAGATTTATTACAAACGTTCAATTCTTACAGTATTATAAAAAATTGTATTAAAATTCACAGCTTATGCCTACATTGCTCGTATTTAACGTATAATCAATGAGATTATCGTCAAAAAAATATTTAACTTTTGTAGGCATCTTAACCCACTTAACTTAACTGAATAGTGAAACTCACTTAGATGATTTATGCGTAGATTTTTTTATAACCAACCAAATTTGCTACAAGTTGGCAGCACTGTGCCTTTGACCGAAGATATTTTTCATCATTGGTGTAAAGTGTTAAGAGCAAGTATGGGCGAGCAAGCGTTATTTTTTGATGGTCAAGGTGGTGAATATACCGTCACTTTAAAGGATGTCACTAAAAAACAAGCGCTCGTTACCATCAACGATTTTAATCCAATCAATCGAGCTTTGCCATTTACTGTCAACATTGCCTTGGTTATGAGCCGTGGCGAGCGCATGGATTATGCGATTCAAAAAGCCACAGAGCTTGGGGTGTCATCGATTCAACTGCTCACAAGCCAACATGGCGAAGTACGTCTAAAAGCAGACCAAGCCGATAAAAAGCTCGCCCATTGGCAGCAGATTGCGGTATCGGCTTGTGAGCAATGTGGGCTTAATATCGTGCCAAACTTACTGGCACCAAAAGCTGTTAGCGACTGGATTGATGAGCCAGCAGGCGTGCCCACTTCTACCAACGTGACCAAATTAATTTTAGCCGTTCCTCCTGATGACAGTGGCGTAGTGCCACCTTGTAATCAAATTGAAGGTAACGACATTGAGCATAACGATATTGAACCCATCACGCCCTATACCAACCCACTACCTCATATAACAAACCAGTTTAGACAGTGTACTTTAGCCCAATTTTGGTTACTCATTGGGGCAGAAGGTGGGTTTTCAGAGCAAGAAATAACGCAAGCTATCGAGCGAGATTTTATGCCTTGGCAAATTGGCGAGCGTGTGCTACGAACTGAGACAGCCCCTGTCGTCGCATTGTCTTCATTGTTGACGCTACATCAAACTTTGACCCTTGCACAGGAATAATCATGTCATCGAATAATGATCCAGTCATGCCGATAGACCATCGTGATTGCTTTACGGGTGCTAACAAGTTTTGTCATGATGAGTTAAGTCAGTATGGGTTTATTGTCGATAGCCATTTTTTTGATCAACAAATTTCGCTTGAACATCAAAATGCGGTGTTTGCCTCGGTTTTTTCAAAAATCCATGATGGCATTTTTATGCTTGATGAACAGCTACGTTTTATCTGTGTCAATCAGCAATTTTTAAACATTACCGCCTTGCCACGCGATCAGGTGCTAGGTAGCCCGTTTTATTTTTATCCGTATAAGACCTACGCCCCACACTTACAGCAAGCGATTGCCGCCATCATTACCAAACTGGATAATCGACAATCAATTTCGACCAATTTAGTGCTTTCTTATCACAATTCACCTGAAGTGGCGGTTTGGCTAGATATCTCCGTGTGTGAAGTCGATGATAATCGGGTGGTGTATGTAGGGTTACTCACCAATTTAACCAAAAAAGATGCGCAGCTTAGCCACACCTTACATCTCTACAATTATGATGAATTAACGGGCCTGCCCAATTACGATAGCTTTTATGAAAAATTAAAAAGCTGTATTGACTACTACCAGACAGCCGATAATCAGCGCGAGTGTATGGGGGTATTGCTACGCATCAATATTGATAAATTGCAGTCTTTTAACATCAGCCTTGGCATTGAAAATACCAATACGCTGATTCAAGGTTTTGTCAAACGGGTAAAATCCTTAAAAATTTCGGGTGCCAGTTTAGTCACTTTTTCGCGGTTTGGGGGTGATAGTTTTGCGGCGATGATTTCGGTACAACACCTTGATGCCGCGCATTATTACGTGGCAGCGCTCAAACAGTTATTTGACCTACCTTTTAGCATTGACAACCAATCAATTTATTTAAGGTTGTCGATTGGCGCCTCGGTTTTCCCAACCCATACCCAAGATGCTCAGACATTGCTATTACAAGCAGACACGGCGTTAAAACATGCGCGGCTCATCAGTGATGAAGATTGTGTTTGGTATGATGACAACCAGCAAAAAGGCAATTTTAAAGACATTCATTTGCTCAGTGCCTTTAAAAATGCATTATTAAAACAGCAAATTTTGCCCTACTTTCAGCCTAAGTTAGAGTTTGCACAGCCTGACATGCCGATGTTTGAAGCGCTGGTGCGCTGGGAGCATCCCACCCTTGGACTTCTCTATCCCAACGATTTTTTGGCGGAGGTGCTCGATAAGTCATCGCAGGCGCTATTTGAAAAAATTGTTTTAGCTTGTATTGAGCAGATTTTGACATGGCGTGAGATGGGCTATAACTGCCTCATCTGTATCAATATTGATAGTCGTCAATTGATTAATGACAAATTTATTGAGTTTATTGAAGGGACGATACAGCAATATAGTTGGCTTGCCCAATTAATCAGTTTTGAAATCACGGAAGTCTGCAAAATTCATGATGAATTAAAAGCGCAGGTGATGCTATCAAAACTGCGCCAGTATGGTTTTAGTATATCGATTGATGACTTTGGTACAGGCTTTGCTGCGATGCAATATTTGATTAAATATCCGATTAATATGCTCAAAATTGACCGCTTATTTATCACGGATATTTTACAAGACCCAAAAAAACAAGTGATTGTCAACTCAGTGATTGATATGGCGCATTCGTTATCCATGAAAGCCTTGGCTGAGGGCGTCTCTAACCGTGAAGAAATTGAATATTTGCTTAGCCTGGGTTGTGATTTGATTCAAGGCTTTGGTTTTGGTGTACCCATGTCTGGTCAAGATACCACTAAATGGCTCAAAGCCAACTATAAACCAAACTATTTGCTATAAGTTCTAATTTGACCAATTAGATTTTTTTATGACCCTATAGTCATGATAGTACCTTGTCACCTTTGTCAAATTTTCCTATCTTAGAGAGATAAAACCTTAATAATGGGGTAGGTTTTTTTGTCTTTTTAAAACACTAATCAAGGATATCGTATGCAATATAAAGCACCGCTTCGTGATATGAAATTTGTCATGCATGAATTATTAAAATTTGAAGATCACTACAAGACCATTCCTAGCTATGCCCATACGGATAAAGAAACGATTGATAGTTTCATAGAAGCAGGTGCAAGCTTCTCAGAAGCAGAATTATCACCCCTTAACCGTTCAGGCGATGAAGAAGGCTGTCGTTTTGAAAACGGTAATGTGTATACCCCAAAAGGCTTTAAAGAAGCCTATAAACAATACTGTGAATTAGGCTTTCCTTCTTTATGTGCCGATGAAGAATTTGGCGGTCAAGGCATGCCATTGTCATTGGGTTCAGCGGTCAATGAAATGGTAGGTACCGCTAACTGGTCTTTCTCAATGTACCCAGGTCTATCTGAAGGGGCTATCCGTACGCTAGAACACCACGGTACCGATGAACAAAAACAAAAATATTTGTTAAAACTCGTCAGCGGTGAGTGGACAGGTACCATGTGTCTGACCGAAGCGCATGCAGGTTCTGACCTAGGTATTATCCGCAGCAAAGCTGAACCCAATGAAGACGGTTCATACGCTATCACCGGTCAAAAAATCTTTATCTCAGCGGGCGAACACGACATGGCAGACAACATTGTCCATATCGTACTAGCGCGTTTACCGGGTGCGCCAGCAGGTACCAAAGGTATCTCATTATTCATCGTACCAAAATTCAATGTCAACGAAGATGGCTCTATCGGTGAGCGTAACCCCGTTACCTGTGGTTCGATTGAACACAAAATGGGTATCAAAGCCTCTGCAACTGCGGTATTAAACTTTGATAAGGCCAAAGGCTACTTGATTGGACCTGAAAACAAAGGTCTAAACTGTATGTTTACCTTTATGAATACCGCCCGTATTGGTACCGCGATTCAAGGTCTCACTGCGGCGGAATTGGCTTTCCAAGGTGGCTTAAGCTACGCTAAAGAACGTCTTGCGATGCGCGCATTAAGCGGTGCAAAAGCGCCAGAACAAGTGGCTGACCCAATCATCGTCCATCCAGCAGTGCGCAACATGGTATTAACTTGTAAAGCGTTTGCAGAAGGTGGCCGTGCCCTCGTCTACTATCTATCACAATTCTCTGATGTGGTAACTAAAGGTGAAGGCGAATCACAAGCTTACGCTGACCAAATGTTGTCTTTTTTAACCCCAATTGCCAAAGCCTTCTTAACTGAAACAGGTTATGAAGCAGCCAATCACGGTGTGCAAGTATATGGTGGTCACGGCTTTATCCGTGAATGGGGCATGGAACAAAACGTACGTGATACGCGTATTGCTTGTTTATATGAAGGTACCACTGAAATCCAGTCACTCGACTTGTTAGGTCGTAAAGTATTGGGTTCACAAGGTAAAATGCTAGCTAACTTTAGCAAAGTGATTTATCAATTCTGTGAAGAAAACAAAGACAACGATGCGATGGGTGAATTCATTCGTCCACTAGCACGTCTGAATAAAGAATGGGGCGATTTGACCGCTCGCATTGGTATGCAAGCCACTGAAAATCCTGATGCAGTGGGTGCAGCGGCTGTTGACTACATGTACTATAGTGGCTATATCACCCTTGCTTACCTATGGGCGCGTATGGCGTTAGTCGCTCAACAAGCGCTCCAAGGTGACACCACTGAGACCAAATTCTATCAAGCCAAAATCAAAACCGCTCAATTCTACTTTGCAAAACTATTGCCTCGCACCTTAACTTACGTCAAACGTATTGATACAGGTCTTGAGCCATACATGAGCATGGACGTTGACGAATTCCAATTCTAATTTTTTACTAAGCTATCTAGTTAAGCTATCTAGTGTAGTAATAAAATTATGATAGAATCATTGATAGTTTAATTTTTTATTCAATCCTTAGGTAGCAAAAGCTGTCTAAGGATTTGTCTCATTTCGAATTACGAGCTAACCCATAAAAGGAAATAATATGCCTATTTATAATGCGCCAATTCAAGACATGAAATTCATCTTAAATGATGTATTCAATGCAGCCGATTTTTGGCAAAAAAATGAACAGTTAGCCCATGTTGACAGCGACACGGTCAATATGATTTTAGAAGAAATGTCAAAATTTGCTAAAAACACGTTACTGCCCATCAACCGCTCGGGCGATGAAGAAGGGGCACAATATCTAGGTGAAGGCAAAGTAAAAACCCCAGCTGGTTTTAAAGCAGCATTTGACGAATACGCACAAGGCGGCTGGATTGGTTTGGGCGGCGATCCAAATCATGGCGGTCAAGGCATGCCAAAAATGGTGACTATGCTCGCTGAAGAGATGGTATTTACCGCCAACCAATCATTCGCGCTCTATCCAAACCTATCGGGTGGCGCGTGTATGTGTATCTATAACGCAGGCTCTGAAGAACAAAAACAAACCTACTTAGAAAAAATCTACTCAGGTGAGTGGACAGGTACGATGTGTTTGACCGAACCGCACGCAGGTACGGATTTGGGTATCATCAAAACCAAAGCCGTGCCAAACCAAGACGGTAGTTACAGTATCACAGGTACCAAAATTTTTATCACCGCAGGTGAGCATGACTTAGCGGACAACATCATCCATTTGGTATTGGCAAAAACCCCAGATGCCCCAGCAGGCTCAAGAGGGATTTCATTGTTTATCGTACCCAAATTCCATGTGAATGCCGATGGCTCATTGGGCGAGCGTAACGCGGTAAGCTGCGGCTCTATCGAGCACAAAATGGGTATCAAAGCGTCAGCCACTTGCGTCATGAACTTTGATGGTGCCAAAGGCTTTATGGTAGGCGCGGAAAATACCGGTCTTGCGTCCATGTTTATCATGATGAACTATGAGCGTTTGACCATGGGGTTACAAGGTATCGGTGGCGCTGAGTTAGCGTATCAAAACGCCACAGCTTATACCCTTGACCGCATCCAAGGCCGCGCCGATAGCGGTATCCAAGAACCAAACAAAGCCGCTGACCCAATCGTATTTCATGCCGACGTTCGCCGTATGCTGTTAAATGCTAAAACCATCAGTGAGGCCTCACGCTGCTTTGCGATGTATGTCGCCAAAGAACTTGATACCAACAAATATACCGATGATGCTGAAGCAAGAAAAGCTGCTGATGACCGTGTTGCCTTATTAACGCCAGTTGCTAAAGCATTCTTAACCGACCGTGGTCTTGAAGCGTCAATTGATGCACAGCAATGCTTTGGTGGTCATGGCTATATCCGTGAATGGGGTATGGAACAAATCGTACGTGACACCCGTATCTCGCAAATTTATGAAGGGACCAATGGTATCCAATCACTTGACTTATTAGGTCGTAAAGTGGTGAAAAACGGCGGTGCGTTTGTGACAACGTATGTGCAAGAAATGCGTGACTTTGCCAATAACATGAACGCCAACCATGCCATCAAACAAGCGATTTTAACATCAGCGGATAAACTTGAAGACTTAACCAAAGCGGTGGTAGCGGCGGCAGCGGTCAACAAAGACGAAATCAATGGCTGTGCGGTTGATTATTTACAAGCCTTTGGTTATGTCAGCTTTGCTTATATGTTTGGCTTGATGGTTGAAGCGGCAAATGGCAAAGAAGGCGATTTCTATGCCAATAAAGCAAAATTAGCAGACTACTATGTCGGTCGTATGTTGCCACGCTTAGATGCGCATATTGCGATGGTAAAAGCAACAAGCCAACCCATCACAGCGTTTGACCGCGATTATTTTGCGGCAACCATTGCTTAATCCCTACTTAAACATAAAAAAATCGGCACTAGTAGCCGATTTTTTTATGGGTTAACATGTTAGCGAAGCGTATCGTCATCATCATCTGCTAACGATTCATCTTCATCAAAATCGAAGTCTTCATATTCATAATCCGCTGAGTCGTTTTCTTCAACGACAGCAACGCACTCTTCATATAATTCAAAAATATATTCTTTGATATCACTTTCTTGCTGGTGTTTATTTGGCGTGAGTTTGGCTTCTTCTTCATAGATAAATTTTGCCAAATTTAGCGCGACATAGTTATTACTTAGTTCAATCATGATGTTATCCTTATTATGTGCGGTATTATTATGTTAAAACGGTAGCGATAGCGCATCGTTAGTATGACATATTCAAAACCAGAAAGCTTAAAGCAGTTGTAAGCTCGTGTAAAATTTGAGCGTTTAACAGTTTGTCGCCATAAAATATAAAACCCACCGAAGTGGGTCTATATGACTGCTTACTGCTTATCGTTTAAGCTTTGGGTAAAGTCACGCCCATTTGACCTTGGTACTTACCACCACGGTCTTTGTAGGAAGTTTCGCACACATCATCGGCATCACTTTGGAAAAATAGCATTTGCGCCACGCCCTCACCGGCATAGATACGCGCGGGCAAGTTAGTGGTATTACTAAATTCAAGAGTGACGTGCCCTTCCCATTCTGGCTCAAGCGGCGTGACATTGACAATAATACCGCAGCGCGCATAGGTAGATTTTCCCAAACAAATGGTCAATACATCGCGGGGAATACGAAAATACTCGACAGTACGAGCCAAGGCAAATGAGTTGGGCGGGATGATACACTCATCGCCCACGATATCAATAAAGCTACGCTCATCAAAGTTTTTTGGGTCAACGATGGCAGAATGGACATTGGTAAATACTTTAAATTCGCGCGCGCAGCGGACATCATAACCATAACTTGAGGTGCCGTAGCTGACCAATTTTTGTCCCTGCTCGCCCACACGTACTTGACCTGCTTCAAATGGCTCAATCATGCCATGCTCTTGTGCCATTTGGCGTATCCAGCGGTCGGATTTGATCGACATTTTGTTTCCTCAAATTTTAAATTTAGGCAGAATTATACTGTAATTTGCTACACATAGGCGAAAAAAAACGGCTTTCGAGTGAGAGCCGTTTTTTTTGGTGAGAAAATTAACTCATACGCAATTTATCAAAGGTCAATTTATCTTGGGCATCGACATCCACTTTGATGGTATCACCCGCCACAAACTCGCCCGATAACAATTTGACTGATAGCGGATTTTCGATTTCCTGCTGGATGGCGCGTTTTAGCGGTCTTGCACCATACACAGGGTCATAACCCACAGCGACCAATTGACTCATGGCTTCATCTGACAATACAATATTCATGTCACGCTCTTGAAGACGTTTGCGTAAACGTGAGAGTTGAATATCTGCAATACCTGCCATTTGTTCTTGCCCTAATGGATGGAACACCACGATTTCATCAATACGGTTGACAAACTCTGGGCGGAAATGCTGATTGACTGAATTCATCACTGCCGCTTTGATTTCTTCGTAGCTATCGCCTGCCATCTCTTGGATTTTATGCGAACCAAGGTTTGAAGTCATGATAATGACAGTGTTTTTAAAGTCCACAACGCGACCTTGGCTGTCGGTCAAGCGACCATCGTCAAGCACTTGCAGTAGGATATTAAACACATCGGGATGCGCTTTTTCTACTTCATCAAACAATACCACACTGTAAGGTCGGCGGCGTACCGCTTCGGTCAATACCCCACCTTCTTCATAACCCACGTAGCCTGGGGGTGCGCCGACAAGACGGCTGACACTGTGTTTTTCCATAAATTCAGACATATCAATACGAATCATGGCATTTTCATCATCAAACAAGAAACTTGCCAACGCTTTGGTCAATTCAGTTTTACCCACCCCTGTCGGACCTAGGAACAAGAACGAACCGCTAGGACGATTGGGGTCAGACAGCCCTGCACGACTACGGCGCACCGCATTGGCGACTGCTTGTACTGCTTCATCTTGACCGACTACGCGCTCATGCAGTTTTTCTTCCATATGCAGCATTTTTTCACGTTCGCCTTGCATCATTTTTGCAACAGGGATGCCTGTTGCAGCGGCAACGACTTCAGCGATTTCGTTCTCGGTGACTTTGTTACGTAGCAGTTTGACGCTTGGCGCTTGCCCTGCTTGCTCTTTTTGCTCAGCCAAGTCAGAGTCTTTAATACGTTTTTCCAGTTGTGGAATGGTTTCGTATTGCAGTTTTGACATGGTCTCGTAGTCACCTTCACGCTGGGCTTTTTCATAGGCGATACGCGCCTTATCAAGCTCGTCTTTGAGCTGTTGGCTACCTTTAACAAGAGCTTTTTCTGCTTGCCAAATTTCGTTTAAATCTGCGTATTCTTTTTCAAGCTCGCTGATTTGGGTGTCCAGCAGTTTTAGCTGGGATTTTGCGCCTTCGTCATCTTCATGTTTTAAGGTTTCACGTTGCATTTTAAGCTGAATCAAACGGCTTTCTAATTTGCCCAAGGCTTCTGGTTTACTATCAAGTTCCATTTTTAGACGGCTAGCTGCTTCATCCAACAAATCAATGGCTTTGTCGGGCAATTTGCGGTCGGTGATGTAGCGATGGCTCATCTGCGCGGCGGCAATAATCGCACTGTCTTGGATATCGACCCCATGATGCAGTTCATAACGCTCTTTTAGACCGCGCAGAATGGCAATGGTATCTTCCACGGTAGGCTCATCAACCAATACTTTTTGAAAACGACGCTCAAGGGCGGCATCTTTTTCGATATATTGGCGGTATTCATCAAGGGTAGTCGCGCCCACGCAGTGCAGCTCACCACGCGCTAACGCAGGTTTGAGCATATTACCCGCATCCATCGCGCCATCGGCTTTACCGGCACCGACCAAGGTATGAATTTCATCAATGAATAAAATGACTTGTCCTTCGCTTTTTGCTAGGTCGTTAAGTACCGCTTTTAGGCGTTCTTCAAACTCACCACGGAATTTTGCGCCCGCAATCAGTGCGCCCAGGTCAAGCGATAATACGCGTTTATTGCGCAAGCCTTCTGGCACGTCACCATTGACGATTTTTTGCGCCAATCCTTCGACAATGGCAGTTTTACCTACCCCCGGCTCACCAATGAGCACCGGGTTGTTTTTGGTACGGCGTGACAACACTTGAATGGTGCGGCGGATTTCGTCATCGCGCCCAATCACGGGGTCAAGTTTGCCCGATTCGGCGCGTGCGGTTAAATCGATGGTATATTTATTTAAGGCATCACGTTGGTCTTCGCTATTTTGTGTATCCACTTTATCACCCCCACGAATAAAATTAATGACTTGTCTTAGTTTTGGCTCATTGACCCCTGCTTTTGTGAGCAGTTTTGCGGTGTCGCCCGTCTCTGCTAGGGCAACCAGCACCCAATCGGTAGATAAGAACTGATCGCCCGCTTTTTGCGCGTGGCGCTCTGCTAGATTTAAAATCTTAGCCGTATTTGGGCTGAGATTGACGTCACCTGTAGGTGTACCAATCACCGCCTGGTTGTTGAGCGATTGTTGCACGTCTGTTTTTAACTGATTTAAGTTTGCGCCTGCCTGTTCATACACATTGGCATTGCTCGGTTCATTGAGTAGCACTGACAATAAATGAATCGGCTCAATCGCGGTATGATCACGAGTGACAGCGAGCGTTTGTGCCTGCTGAACCGCGTTTTGTAAGGCATTAGTAAATTTATCAAATTGCATTATTATTTTTCCTTTTAGCTTTTAACTAATTAGCTTTGAATTAAAATTGATATGGTGTTTTGATAAATCGTTTCAATATCCACCTTTAAATTTTTTTAATTGTCAATGTTTTTTTTGATGATTGATGATGGCTGTATTTTCAATTATAACTTGGGTCAATAGCTTGCAAAATTTATCATGTTAGCTAGGCTGTGTCCCCAATTCAAAAACGAGATAAAAAGTGCCAAAATATGCCTAAATCTATAGCATTTAGAATAGGAAAAAATGGCACGAATCGTATTAACAGATGAATTATGGGAACAACTACAGCATACCATGAAACAGCACGGGTGTTACATCACCAAGAATACCCGTACTGTAATGGAAGCAATATTATGGAAGCTAAGAACAGGTGCACCATGGCGAGACATCCCTGAAGAATTAATCTCATGGAAAACCGCCTACAACCGTTTTAATCGATGGTCAGAGAATGGATTGTGGCAGAATTTTTTTTTAGCTTACGAAAAGAAGCTGATACAGAATGGGTATTCATTGACGGAAGTTACATGTCGAAAAGTGATTTTGACGCCGTAATTTTACCTCGTCATGGATAGCTTTGATTAATAGGGATAGTTTTGATTTATTTAGAATGATTAAATGAGCATTAGTCACTTTCATACCATTACCTATCATTCAGTCAATAGCCCCTCACAACTTTTGGTCGATAATGTAGCCAAAGTTGTGCAAGGGGTTTCTGATTTGTTGCTATTATTAGATATTGATGGGACGCTTAGTGAATTTCACCCCGATCCCCAGCAAAGTTTTATCAGCAATGAGAATCTAGCAATTTTAGCGGAGTTACAAAACTATCTACCCGTTTGGCTGGTAACAGGGCGGTCAGTTGCTGATGCTAGACGTTTGACAGCGCCGTTGAAACTACCGGTGATTGGTAGTCACGGTTTGCAATGCGATACTCTAATCGATAGCTATTCTTTGGTGGACATCGATTTAGCGCAGCTAGAACAAATTAACCAAAGCGTCATTAACGCCACTGGTGATCGTCCACACTGGCGAATTGAGCAAAAACCTTTTGGTGTGGCACTGCATTTTCGTGAGCATCCCGAACTTGCCGATAGCGCTTTAACCATCATGCAAGCTATTGGGCATGATTTTAAGGAGTGGCAACTTAAAGCGGGCAAATGTGTGTATGAGCTATTGCCGCAAGGTGTCGATAAAGGCAGTGCCATTAACCATGTGTTAAAAAACTATCACCCTCATTGCCGTCCGATATTTATCGGTGATGATGTGACCGATGAAGCAGGATTTATTGCCGTACAAAGTTATGGTGATACACCAAATAAGAAAGGTAGTGATATCAAAGGAATTGGTGTCAAAGTCGGTTATGAACCTACCCATGCCCATTATTATGTGAGCGACATCTCAGCGGTTACCGCGTTACTTCAAGGATTATTGACCCTATGTCAAAGTTGATTGTGTTATCGAATCGGGTTAATTTACCTAATAAACAGTCACCTAAAGCCGTGGCAGGAGGGTTGGCAGTAGCGCTTCAAGAAGCCCTTGCCAAAGATGGCGGTATTTGGGTCGGTTGGAACGGTCAAGTAGTGACAAATATCAGCGATATGCCCGATACCGTCAATCAATTTGCGACTGAGCAGCATGATAAAGTCACCTATGTCACGACGGCTTTTTCACCCATACAATATGAAAAATATTACTGCGGTTACGCCAATAATCGACTTTGGGCGGGGATGCATGACCGCACGGATTTGATTGTATCAAGTAGTGAAGATTTTAGCGTTTATCAAGCTGTCAATCGTATGTTTGCCAAACAGCTGCAGCAAATCGCACAGCCTGACGATATGATTTGGATACAAGATTATCATTTTTTTGCGATAGCAAGGCATTGCCGCGACTTAGGCATGAAACAGCGCATTGGCTTTTTTTTGCATATTCCATTTCCCCAGTTATGGGTGTGGGATTTTTTGACCTATGGTCAAACGTTAATCAATCAATTACTCGATTATGATGTGGTTGGATTACAAACCCAACAAGACGCTCAAAATTGTGTCGCGGTGATTGAGCAGCTACTCCCCCACGCCATCCAGATTACTCAAACAAATGGGTGTACACTCATTACCCATGGCAATCATACCACCTTAATACAAGCCTATCCGATTGGTATCAATCCTGTCTATATTCATAAACTTGCCAGACAACCGCTCTCAGACCAAACTGTGTTAAAAAATCTCACTTCAACCATCACCACGATTTTAGCAGTGGAACGACTGGATTACACCAAAGGCATTCCCGAACGCTTACAAGCTTTTGCCGCCTTTTTGCGGCGTTATCCGCAATATCTTGAACGAATTCAGCTGTATCAAATTGCTTGCCCGTCCCGTCTTGATATTCAGACCTATCAACAGTTACGACAACAAGTACACACCCTAGTTGAGCAAATTAATAGCCAATTTGCTACTGCCAGTTGGCAACCGATTATCTATCAAGAAGACCCTGTCAGTCATGACAATTTAATGCCGTTATTTAGGCAATGCCAAATTTGTTGGGTTAACTCGCTAAAAGACGGCATGAATTTGGTGGCAAAAGAATATATTGCTGCACAGGATGAACAAAATGCAGGGATTTTGATTTTGTCTAAAAATGCGGGGGCAGCGCACCAACTTCAGCAAGCTATCTTGGTAGACCCTACGAACAACGACAGCATGATAGAGGGCTTATACCAAGCATTGACCATGACCAAACAACAACGGGAACAACGTCATCAATCGCTACTACAGGGCATTTATGAGACCGATATTGACACGTGGCGAGCGCATTTTTTGGCAGATTTAACCCACATGGATAAAATTCTATAACCCAATAAAACAGATAATAAAATAGACAACAAAACAGCCAATGAGAAATTCACAATGACACCAGTGTTGGATCATGCTTTACCTACCGACTATCACCAATCAGACTTGGGTAAATTAATTACCGCTATTTTGCAAGACTTTCGCAGAGCGGTTGATACCTCACCTAAACTAAGCGATGCCGCTTATGTGACACAATTAAAGCAAACTTTGTCACAGTTGGTGCTTTTGTCCGCTCAAATTGCTTTGCCTGCTGACGGTCATACTTTACAGCGCTGGCAAGTATTGGCACAGGTTGCCGCTTGTGATTTGAACTTGGTCAAATTTTTTGAGTCGCATCTTGATGCATTGGCGATTTTGGCAGAATTGGGCGTGGACGATATTGCTGAAGGCCTATGGGCCGTATGGGCAGCAGAAGGCGGTAATGAGCCACTGCGTTTTGATGGCAAAACATGTACGGGACAAAAACTGTGGTGTTCGGGTGCGACCTTTGTCGATCATGGTTTGGTTAGTTTCCGAGATGCCCAAAATAACGCCCAATTGCTGATGTTAACCATGAAGCAACCGCAAATCACCATTGATGACAGCGGTTGGTATGCGGTAGGTATGCCCTACACGGCGACAGCCACGCTCCATCTAAAAGGCGCTAACGCCACCCAAATCATATCAAATGCGATTGCCAAAGGTAGCAGTCCTTATCTCGACCGCCCAGGATTTTGGCAGGGTGCAGCAGGAGTAGCGGCTTGTTGGTATGGCGCAGCAGCCCAGTTGGCACAGTTTTTATTGGACAGTTATCAGCAAAAACCCCAAGCCTTTAAAGCACTTTATCTTGGCGAAGTGTCGCAAGCACTCAGTGTCACCCAAGCGTACTTTTATCAAGTTGCGCAATTAATCGATAGTGAGCCTAGCCAAAGTCATGCACTCGCCATCCGTATCTTAAGAGCGCAAGTGGAGACTACCGCCATGCTAGTGCTTGAAAAAGTGGGTAAAGCCTTGGGCGCAACGCCTTATTGCAAAAACGCCCATTTCGCACGGCTTTCGGCAGATTTATCGGTATTTATCCGTCAAACCCATGGCGCATTTGACAGTGAAGCGATTGGCAAATTGACTGCAGAACAGCTAGGCGATTCACAAGGGGGATTATGGCAACTGTAGATTCTAAGCACGCCCCACTGCATCCAATTGTGGGTGACCGTTTAATTGCAGGCGACGGCACCTCTGCACAAGACTGGCAAGCGTGGCAAGGGTTAGACAGTCTCACCAGACTCGATATATCGACCCATTTTCCCGCCCATCGGCGCGTGTGTATTTTTGCGCCGCACCCAGATGATGAGATTTTGGGCTGTGGTGGGCTGCTGCAAGCGTTGGTGGCTCAAGGCAATCAAATATTGATTGTTAGCGTCACCCAAGGCGAAAAAAGCCACCCCAACTCAGCGCTGTATCCGACCGATAAACTGGCAAAAATCCGAGCAATTGAAAGCCAGCTTGCACTTGAAACGCTCGATAGCAGTTTGGATTTGCCCAATGTGTCGATGACGAGCTTGAATTTTCCTGATGGTGAAGTTTTTGGGCGACAAGCGGATTTTTTTGACACATTAACATCGCTGATTCAGCCCGCTGATATTTTAATCACCCCATTTGCATACGATGGTCATCCCGACCATGAAGGTACTGGGCAAGTGGTACAGCGTTTTGCCAATGCATTTAAAAGTCAGTTAAATTTAGCCTGCTATCAAGTGCTGATTTGGGCATGGCATTGGGCAAAACCTGGCGATAGCCGTATTCCTTGGCACAAGGCATGGCGATTTGATTTAAGCGAATTGCAGGCGCAGCGAAAAAGTTATGCCATGCGCTGTTTTAGCAGTCAAATCTATGCTGACCCAACAATAGGAACAGCGCCTATTTTGTCAGATACCACGTTAACCAGGCTTAGCCAACCATTTGAGGTATATCTTCATGACTGATGTGTCAGCGTATTTTGCCCAAATTTATGCCGATAGTAGCGACCCTTGGCAATATGAAAAACGCTGGTATGAAGTGCGAAAACGCGCGATTTGCTTGTCATTGTTGCCCTACCCGCATTTTGCCAAGGCGATTGAACTGGGCTGTAGCAATGGCGTATTTAGTGAGCAGTTAGCCCAGCGCTGCGATTATTTGAGGTGTTTGGATGGGCAGGTTGAGGCAGTCAAACTTGCCAGTGAGCGTCTGCAAAAAAAGGCACATGTGCAAGTTATGCAAGGTTTGATACCGCAGGATTTGCCGAGTGAGCGATTTGATTTGATTGTGGTCAGTGAGATTTTATACTACTTGGCGCCTGACGCCCTGACCGAAGTCATCGCTTGGCTCAACACCGCATTAACCGACAATGGTGTGATTTTAGCCTGTCATTGGCGCTATCCGATTGACGGGTTTCAACTGACAGGCGAAACAGTCCACGACAGTTTGCAACAACAGCTGCACTACCGTCAGCAAAGCCATGTGATTGACCAAGATTTTTTGTTGACCATTTGGCAAGCCAATCACCAAAGCCTTGCTAAGCAAGAAAATCTAGTGGAATAACTGAGAAAAGCATCATGGCAAATAATCCAGCCCCACAGCGGCGACCCAAAAAAATTGGCATAGTCATCCCTGCTCATAATGAAGCCGATAGCATCAGCGCGTGTTTGGATGCGATTAAACAGGCGATTGCTCAGCTATCAAGCGACATAGCGGTACAAACGGTGGTCGTGCTAGATAGCTGTGATGATGATACCTTATCAAAAGTACAAAACGCCCACGTAGACTGGCTGTGCTGTGAGTTTCGCTGCGTGGGTAAAGTCAGGGATTTGGGCGTGCGCTACTTGATTGAGCAAGGGGCGGATTGGATTGCTTGCACCGATGCCGATAGTAAGGTGGAATCTGATTGGTTAATGGCACAAATCAAACATCTAAAAGCTGAGCCCACAACTACGCCCACCACTAGGCCCACAGCCATGATATGTGGCGTAGTGAGCATCGATTGTTGGGATGCGTTGTCAGAGAGTACCAAACAGCAATATCTCGCCCATTATCAAGATTGTATGAATCATCGCCATATTCATGGGGCAAATTTGAGCTTTGCCAGTCAAGATTATCTGGCGGTGGGTGGTTTTGATGAATTAACTTGCCATGAAGATGTGGGTTTAGTCAAAAAATTTGAGCAAGCCAACTTACCCATTATTTGGAGTAATTTGGTACGTGTGGTGACTAGCAGTCGCCTTGATGCTCGTGCGGATGAAGGGTTTGCCCATTTTTTAAGGGGCTTAGAAAACCAACCTTCGGCTTAAATGAAAACCAACCCTCGGCTTAAATGAGAATCAGCCTTTGGCTTAAATAAAGGTATAAAGTTAGGTTTAACACAGTTCACTTACAAAACTATTGTGATATTCCTTGCTATCTGCCGGTATTACTATATACTGGACAACAGCTAGAAAGCAGTCAGAAGTTTCAATCGCATTACATTAAGTCTATTCTAAGTTCGTTTCCATTACGCTTGTGTCCTAGATTTTAAGTGAATCGTGTATCAAAACTGCCGCAATTCTTTCATACTGAATAGAATCGTGTTGTGGCTTAGTTCCAGCTTTAGGGTCAGATGACCACTTTTAAAATCTATCTAATCAAGGACAATCCTATGTCAAATACTGTAAACGGCACCGTAAAATGGTTTAACGAATCAAAAGGCTTTGGCTTTATCGAACAAGACAATGGCGGCAAAGACGTTTTCGCACATTATAGCCAAATCGCAAGCTCAGGTTTCAAAACATTGAGCGAAGGTCAACGCGTATCTTTCGTTGTGACCCAAGGTCAAAAAGGCGACCAAGCTAGCAATATCGTTGCTATCTAAGGTTAGCTAAGCCTACTATCGTAAATGGTTTGATAACGCGTGGCGTGAATAACGCTTCATTGATTGATTAGCCATTTGCATAGATAGCAGAAAATAGATATCAAAAAAGCGCTTATTTATTATAAGCGCTTTTTTTGTGTCTTTTGCTCACCCAACTCTTTGGCTGACTCGGCCGATAATTTGTGGGCTGCTGTGTACGGTTAAAAAAGGTTATTGCGCATCCACTTTACGTTTTTTTTGAAGTTTTCGTTGTAAAGTGCGCCGGTGCATTTTTAGTACCCTCGCGGCTTCACTGATATTGCCTTGGCATTCATCTAATACTTGGTGGATGTATTCCCATTCGTGATGTTCAAGTGATAAACGTTCATCTGTTGCACTACCGATTGACTTTGTAGGGGCTACTACGATGTCCAATACTTTATAGATTTCATCCAGGCTACAAGGCTTAGGCAAATAATGATACGCGCCCATTTTGACCGCACTGACGGCGGTCGCAATGCTGGCATAGCCGGTAAGCATTAAAATTTTGGCGGTGGGGGTAATAGCGAGTAATGGCTTAATCAGATGAATGCCGTTGTCATCACCGATGTTGAGATCCAGTATAATAAACTTGGGTAACTGCTCCTTCGCCAGTTGTAGCGCGCTATCGGCATTGCTGGCAGTCAATACCTGATTGCCCTGTTTTTCCAACGACTTTTTTAAGATACGGCAAAACACCTCATCATCATCAATGATAAGCCATGTCTCTGCTAACACGGGTGGATGTTGCAACCTAGTCTCCTACAACAAACTGGCGGGCGCATGAATTACTGGTAAGGTTATCTTCACGCACGTACCTGAATCATCTAACCTTTTTTGCATGGGTGAATTTTGCTTATTGGTCAGCTCAAGATGTCCGCCAACATATTCTATAACCGTTTTGGCAATCGTCAAGCCAAGCCCTAAGCCATGATCAGATTCGATGGCAGTTTGGTGTTGGATACGCTGTATCATGCTACTGTCGATACCCTGCCCGTTGTCCTCAATAATCATCACCACGTTTTGAGCAAGCTGTACGCTAATACCAAGCCTTGTGGCTTGTGCCTGCATGGCATTATTGAGCATATTCATCACAATAGAATACAGCTGTTCTTCACTCAAGGGGACAGCGATCGGTTGTGGAGGTACATTGAGTGCTACTTCAACATGGGGGTTGATAAATTGCCATTCATTGACGACTTTGGGGAGTAGTGTTTGTAAATTTGATGACGTTACCCATACCAATGGCTCAGATTGCGCTGGCGGCAGTGCATTGGATTGGATATGGGATTTGAGCTTGTGCAGCGATTGGCGGCAGACGTCGATTTGTGATTGTAACAGTTTTATGTCATCCAATAATTCATCGTCTTCATCTAATTGCTGGGCAATGTCATCGCTCAGTAATTGCATCGACGCAATCGGTGTACTCATCTCATGGGCAATATTGGCAGCAAGACTACTGATGGCAAGCAACCGACGTTGTTGGTGAATGGCTTGCTGCGCTTGCTCAAGCGCCTGATAACTGCGGCTCATCGCTTGTTTAAAATAAACCGTTAAGGCGGTTAACATGATTGCCGCAAAAATAAAAACCCCAAACATACCCAGTAAATGGAGTTTTTGACCCACCGCATGATCATGGTGGCTAAGGGTCAGCGGCACATAACAATACCATAACAGCGTATATAGCCCAACTGACAGCACCGACAAGCCGATGATGTGCACGGTGCGCATCACCATAGACGCCACTGCAATCACTGTCAAAAATAAGGTAATCAACGGATTGGCGGCGCCACCTGAATAATAAATAAAGGCTGACCACGCCAGCAAATCCCCGATAAACCCCGCCAACATGAGCCAAGATTGTTGTGGGTTAAAGTGTCGAATAACCAATAGGCGTTTAGTCAGCTCAACGCTTACCCCATACATAACGGTAATCGTGAGCAGATGAGTGATTTGCTGTTTGGCAACGCCCCATTGGTCGGCACAAATCATCGCCGCGACCATAATAGCTAACCAGGTATAGCGAGCAATAGTCGGGGCTTTTGAAACGTTCTTGATGGCTTGATGCATTGGCAAACTTTTGACGAACCATAAAACAAGATTTTAGCATGAAGCAAGGCAATGGCTGCCAAGGCGTTGTTGATCATGCTGAGAGTTTAAAATTTTTTTAAACATGCGCTTACAAAAATTTGGTCATCACCCTGAGCGGCAATATTTTCATACCAATCCCAATCGGCAGCCAAGGCCATGCCGGGACAAAGGCTTCATCCACTTTGGCTTCAATTGCTTCAACAATTGCTTCGACACCTTCTTCTTCTGTACTTTCAAACGGCAAATATTTGGCACCGATATTGAGCTCGGTACGGATATAACCAGGGTAAATCGTGGTGACAGTAATCGGACGTTTTTCCTGCATCATATCAGCGCGAATGCCTTCGGCTAAATTTGCCAGTCCCGCCTTGGCAGCGGCATAGGTGGTAAGATGACGGGGCAAACCGCGCACCGCTGACATACTTGAGATGACCACCAACTGACCGCTGTTTTGCTGGCGAAAAATCTTCATCGCCGCCTCACACTGGGCAATCGCTGCGATAAAATTGACTTCAGCGGTATGGCGATTGGTCTCAAAGCGTCCATGACCAATGACGCGGCTATCGCCCACCCCTGCATTGACGATAATTTTATCAATGGTTTTCCCTCGGGTTTTGCAGTCACTCACAAAGCTATCAAATACCGTAAAAATCTGCTTATAATCGGTGACATCCAAAGTTTTGACATAGACTTTGACAGGGTACTTGCTTTCAATGTCTTGCTTTAACGCATTTAATCGCTCTTCTCGTCTGGCGCAAATTGCCAAATCATAGCCTAGATAAGCAAATCGGCGTGCCATCATCGCGCCAATCCCTGAGCTAGCACCGGTAATCAATACGGTTTTGCCTTGACCGATACCTTGTAGCTCAGTCAATGAGCGGCGATTGACCAGTTTTTTCATCACAAACTGACCGTATTTATCAATTTTTTGTAGCGCGTTTTCAAGTTTTTTCATCGTTTAGTTGCCTGTACCACTCAGTTATCGTAACAATAAATAAAAAATCATCAAAGAGTCGCTGATTTTATCATTACGACCCTTGTTTAGCCTACTGCAAATATCATTATAGGCGTTAAATGCCTCACATGAAAAACTATAGGTACAGTATAGGTGCATGGTTAATGATGACTGACACCCTTTAGCCCTTCATACTGATTAGCCTTCTAAACTCATTATTTTTATAACAGCCTTCTACTCGGTGATGTCAAATCTGTCGCCAAAAGCAAATGTAAAGCCTGGCAATGTACTATATTAAGATGCTCTATATTAGGACGCCCTATATCAAGACACCCAATGTGAAGACAATAAAAAACCCAAATCAGCGCAAAGTCTCATTTGGGTTGTTTTAGAAATTTTTGGGTTATGCCAAACCATTGACCCAGGTCAGTGGAGCGTTTCTCATCCAATCACTCATCAGTGCCCACGGTTGTTCAGGGACACACGCTTCATCAGGCTCGCCTTCAATCGCGATTGCCAATGCTTTGGTGCCGATTTCTTCACTCACTTCAAAGGGTAACGGTTTAGCGCCTTCGTTAATCTCAGTGCGTATATACCCTGGATATATCGTTGACACTTTAATCGGTAACTCAGATAGCAGCATATCGGCGCGAATCCCTTCAGCAAGCTGTGCAATCGCTGATTTACTTGCCGCGTACACGGACATGTGTTTTGGCAGACCACGGAACGCCGACATGCTTGAGATAACCACTAAATGACCGCTATTTTGGGCGCGAAAAATTTCCATCGCCGCTTCACACTGGGCAAGACCTGAGATAAAATTGATTTCGGCAGTTTTGCGATTAATCTCAAAATTACCCTTACCAATCCGGCGACCCTCACCGACCCCTGCATTGATGATGATACGATCAAGCCTGCCAAACTCTTGGGCAAATTCATGAAACACTTTAAAAACCTGATTATAATCAGTCACATCGAGCGCCTTGACACTGACTTTAATCGTTGGATTATCTGCTAAAAGGTTGGCTTTGAGTTGTTCTAGGCGTTCGGTACGGCGTGCACAAATTGCCAAATTATAGCCCATGCGAGCAAAATGGGTCGCCATGCCTGCCCCCAGCCCCGAGCTTGCGCCAGTAATCAAAATGGTTTTACCCTTGCCCACTTGGTTATCTATAAAACCAGATAAGTCAGTGTTCGGGGGTGTCATTGTGGTTTGAACTTGCTGCAGTAATTCCGGTAGTGTTTGCATTATTTCATCCTTAATTATTTGTTAAATTTTTTTAAACGTTAAACTGCTAAGCTAAATTTTAGCGCCAAGTCACCATCTGCTCACCTTGTTGATACAAATAGCTAAACTCATTAAAGGTCTGTAAAAAAACACCTTGGTCACTCACGCGAAATTGGTGAACACTGGCGTTGGCGATATGCCAGTTCAAATCAAAAGCTTGGACATCTGATAGTTTCATCACTTGCTGCATGATACTGGCAATCACGCCACCTGAGGTAAATACCATTGCATGTTCATGCTCGCCAGTTTGCGCCATCAAACGCTCAAAACCGTTCCAAGTGCGCTGCAAAAAGTGTTGCCAACTTTCATCATAATCGCTGTCGTACTGACCGCTTTGCCAACGGCTCATGGCTTGGGTAAAAATATCAGTAAAGCTAATTTCAGGGTGTGTTTGACTGGACAAATACGCCATAAAACTAGCTTTATCCGCAAATGGCAATCCAGCTTTATAAAGAATTTGCTCATGATTAAATTCATTAAAATTGCTATCTTCACCCAACAATAGCGGCATGGTCAAACTGGGATTTGCTATGTTTTGCACATGGTGAGTGATTTCGGTTAGTTCAATGCCTTCACGGGTGACATAATAATGGCTTAAAAAATGCTTGAGACTGTCCTTTTGCCGCGCCATACTGCCTGACATCAGCGCGTGCACTTGCCGACCGGACTGGCGAAAACTATCACCAAGCCACTGGGTCTGAGCGATACCTTTTGGGGACAGTTGGTCGTAATTGTCTGCGCCAAATGACGCTTGCCCATGACGGACAAGGCTGATGAGCTTCATGAAAACCCCTATGATTTATTGTTATTTTTTTCGATAAGTTCGATACAGCGGTCGTGCAAGGCGTTGACTATCACGCCAAAATCTTTAAACGCCGGGTTGTCGGTCTGCCCATGATAATAGCGGTAATAAATCTGCTGTGCAATCGCTGCCAAACGAAACGCCCCAAACACTTCATAAAAGCGCCAGTTATCCACTTTCAAGCCTGTTTTTTGCAGGTAATATTCGACCACTTCGCCACGGGTCATCATGCCTGGCAGATTGGTCGGCTGACGGCGCGTAGCTTTCATCACCGCATTGTCATCGGCTTGAATCCAGTAAGCTAACGCACAGCCCAAATCCATCAAGGGATCGCCTATCGTTGCCATTTCCCAGTCGAGCACACCAATGATGTTGGTTGGATTGTTTGGGTCTAAAATCACATTGTCAAAACGCCAGTCATTATGAATCACGCTAGTTTTGACATCTGTTGGGGTATTGGCTTTTAACCACTGGCGCACATCGGCGAAATCAGGCACATCAGGCGTGCGGGCTTGCTCATAGCGCTTATCCCAGCCCATGACTTGACGCTCGCAGTAGCCTTCGCCTTTGCCAAGTGCTACCAAATCAGGGTTTTGGGTGTAATCGACCTTATGTAAATCTATCAACGCATCGACCACCTGCCGGCACAGCTCGCTGACTTGCTGTTCGCTTAACGTCAACGCTTTGGGCAAATTGGCGCGGGGAATAATGCCTTCAATGCGATCCATGACATAAAAATCACAACCAATCACGCGGTCATCGGTACACAGGGCGACCATATTGGGGACTCGTGGGTATTGTGATTGCAGTGCTTTTTGCACTTTGTACTCACGCACCATATCATGGGCGGATTTGGCTTTGGTACCTTTGGGCGGCCGGCGTAAAATCAAATCACGGTTGGCATATTTTAGGCGGTATGTCCAGTTGGATGCACCCCCTGAAAATTGGGTGACTTCTGGCTGACCTTGCAAAGCGATGCCTTGGCTGATTAAATACTCGGTGACCGCATTGCTGTCAATCTCTTCGCCTTTGCGTACTGGGTTCGCAGTATCAAGCATAATTTCATCCTTGTTTTTTATCTTGTTTTTTAACTTGTATTTTTAACTAGGTCAAATAGCAAAACGACGTAACCTGACATTACGTCTTTTTTGTTAGCTAGCTATTAGTTATTTGCTAGTTATCTGGTAGTTATTTGGTCGTCGCTTGTTGGCGTTTTTTCACTTCCAGTTTGGCAATCATGCCTTTATGCACTTCGTCAGGTCCATCGGCAAGGCGTAGGCTACGGGCTTGGTTAAAGAACATCGGCAACAGCGTATCTTGGCTCACACCCATACCCCCATGCAGCTGAATCGCCATATCGACGACTTCTTGTAGTACCGTTGGGGCGACCACTTTAATCGCTGAGATTTCGGTTAACGCCGCTTTGGTGCCGAGTTTATCCATTTTATAGGCAGCATACAGGGTTAGCAGACGCGCTTGGTCAATTTTGACACGGGCGTCAGCGATACGTTCACGGTTGCCCCCTAAATCAAGCAGCGGTTTACCAAATGCGCTACGGCTTAGCCCGCGATCGATGGCAAGCTCTAGCGATTTTTCTGCAGCACCAATACAGCGCATACAGTGGTGAATCCGACCCGGTCCTAAGCGCCCTTGGGCAATCGCAAATCCCTCGCCTGCCCCGCCGATGACATTGCTAAGCGGTACACGCACGTTGTCAAAAAGCATTTCGCCATGTCCATGCGGTGCATCATAATCATTAAACACTTTGAGCATGCGTTCAATCTTGACGCCTTGGGTATCAATTGGCACCAACACCATGGTGTGCTGATGGTGGCGATCTTTGTTCTCATCTGGGGTGTGTGCCATAAAAATAATAAGTTTAGCGTTTGGATCGCCCAAACCTGATGACCACCATTTGCGACCGTTGAGCACAATTTCATCGCCTTCGACAATCGCTGTGGCTTGCATATTGGTGGCATCACTACTGGCTACTGCAGGCTCTGTCATGCCAAACACGGAGCGAATCTCGCCTGCCAATAACGGCGTTAACCATTGCTGTTTTTGGGCGTCGTTACCGTAGCGCCAAATCAATTCCATATTGCCACTATCTGGCGCATTACAGTTAAACACATGTGGGGCAATAAGACTTCTGCCAGACAACTCAGCAATATGGGCATATTCTTGAACACTTAATCCTTGACCGAGTTGCTCGTCTGGCAAAAACATATTCCATAAATTTTGCGCACGGGCTTTGGTTTTTAATTCTTCAAGTTTGGCAGGCCATTGCCAAGTCGTCCAATCGCCTGTGGGATTAAGCTTATGCGCCGCTTGCCAAAATTCTGCTTCAATCGGTTCGATTTCGGTTTGAATAAATGCTTTGGTACGGGCGATGTAGTCTTTTGCTTTATCGCTAAGTTGGAATTCCATTAGGCATTGTCCTTTTTCGGCTAAAACAATTATTGAATCAGCTTAACGGATTTATTATCATGAATAAAATGATTTTAATTAGTAAAATACTATGAATAAAATTCATACGACTGAGATGTCTTAGCCAAATTATTGAGCAAACAACCGCCCTCTACTTGTAAGGTATTATCCAAATGTTGCATAAAAACCCGTTAAAGCAGCTTGATTTAAATTTACTTAGGCTATTTATTTATATTTTTGAGCTCAAAAATCTTACTCATACTGCAGAAGCTTTGCATTTGAGCCAATCTGCCATTAGCCATGCGTTAGGTCGTCTTCGTCAGGCGCTCGGGGACGAACTTTTTTATCGGGAAAAAGGTGAGCTGCACCCCACGCTGTATGCCAAACGGCTTTATCCCACAGTCAAACAAAGCTTTGAAAATCTCGAACAAATATTTCAAACTAACCATTTATTGAGCGACAGCAAACTTGGCGAGATGGCGCAGCAGAGCTTTACTAAGTTGACGATTGCCATGCACGATGAAATTGAATTGATTGTGTTTAACAAATTGGTCAGCCAAATTCATCAAGTCCTGCCCAATTGCCAAATCACCAGTAGCCGGCTCAATCGCTCAGCGCTTGCGCATGAACTAAAAGTTGGACAGCTGGATTTTGCCATTGATGTGGCGCGGGTGGTGGATAGTGAGATTGTGCATCAACCCTTGTTACGAGATGAGTTTGTGCTGGTACTGTATGCGCCAAATTTTGCCGCTGAATTGGCGAATGAACCGACTATTACCCAAGCCCAGTATTTTGCCAGTCAACATATAACTGTGTCATCACGGCGGCTAGGTCTGTCGATTGAAGATAGTTTACTGTCCAAAGCAGGTTGGCAGCGGCAGAGTAAAATCCGTTGCCAACATTATGCCACTGCTTTTCAATTGCTAAAACAAGACAAACTATTGCTTACCTTGCCGCGCCAGTTAGCCACCACATTTTTGCCACCCGCCCAAGGCTGGCAGATTTTGGATTTGCCGATTGCGTTGACTCATATCGAGTTACACGGCTATTGGCACCAACAACAACAGGTTGACCCCCTATATGGCTGGCTAAGACAGCAGATTTTTAGTGCGTTTCATTAGCTCGTTGCGCTTATTGATTATTTATAGGCTATTGATGATTTATTCAGACAGTAGCTGCTCAATACGGCCAGCGTGCCGCTCTTGCTGTTTAGCGAGAGTCAAACGATTGGCGATGATGATTGATTTTAACTCCGCTAATGCCACGTCGAAATTGTCATTAATCACCACATAATCAAAATTCACGTATTGCGACATTTCATTAACCGAACCGGCAAGACGTTTTTCAATGACCTCTTGACTGTCTTGTCCGCGATTGGAAAGCCGTTGGCGCAGCGATTGGCGGTCCGGCGGTAGGATAAAAATGGTCGTGGCATCGGGACGCAATTTTTGCACTTGCAGCGCACCCTGCCAGTCGATTTCTAAGATGACATCCAAGCCATTGGTCAGCATAAATTCTACTGTGGACTGGGCGGTGCCATAGTAGTTTTCAAACACTTCGGCATGCTCCAAAAACTCACCTTGCTTAATCATATCAGCAAATATCTCGCGGCTGACAAAATGATAATGCTGCCCATCAATCTCACCAGGACGTGGCTTGCGAGTCGAATGCGAGATACTCACCGCCAAGTCATTGGTCGTTGCAATCAGCTGTTTGACCAGCGATGTTTTGCCAGTACCGCTTGCTGCGGTGATGATAAATAATGAGCCTTTGGTCATGACATATCCTTAGGGGTTTGATTAAATAAGTAGTAGCCATTTTTGAATCGGCTATTTTAGCAATTTTTGCTAACAATTTCTGCGTAATTTAGCCCTTCAATACCGATTCGCTGATTTTTTACGTTTAACATATTTTGCGTGTATGAACTCATGGTAAACTAGCCACATGAATCATCAATGACTGAAGAACTGCGTTATGAAAATTTTACTCGCCAATCCCCGTGGTTTTTGTGCTGGGGTCGATAGAGCCATCGAAATCGTTAATGTCTGCCTTGAGCGCTTTGAACCGCCTATTTATGTGCGCCATGAAGTGGTACACAACAAATTTGTGGTGGAAGACCTTGCCAATCGCGGTGCGGTGTTTGTCGAAGAGTTGGATGAAGTGCCGGATGGGGCGATTGTGATTTTTTCAGCGCATGGCGTCTCCAAAGCCGTGGAAGATGAAGCCGAACGCCGTGATTTGACGGTGTTTGATGCCACTTGCCCACTGGTTACCAAAGTCCATATCGAAGTCAATAAATTTGCCAAAACAGGCGTAGATGCGGTGTTGATTGGTCATGCCGGTCATCCAGAGGTAGAAGGCACGATGGGGCGCTTCGATCCACAATACGGTGGACGTATTCACTTAATTGAAGATGTGGTGGATGTTGCCAATCTTGACCTACCGGCCGATACTGATTTGGCATTTGTCACCCAAACCACCCTATCAATGGATGACACCGCAGAAGTGATTGATGCGCTAAAAAATAAATTCCCCAAAATCCATGCACCGCGTAAAGATGACATTTGTTATGCCACCCAAAACCGTCAAGATGCGGTCAAGGAGCTTGCGGCGCGTTGTCAAGTGGTGTTAGTGGTGGGCTCACCCAACTCATCCAACTCCAATCGCTTGCGTGAACTCGCGGAGCGTTTGGGCGCCAAAGCGCATTTGATTGATAATGCCGGCGAAATGCAAAAAGACTGGTTTGCAGGCGTGGATACGGTAGGCGTGACTGCGGGTGCATCCGCGCCTGAAGTATTGATTCAAGAAGTATTAGATACCTTACAATCCTGGGGTGGCGAGAAACCTGAGGAATTATCCGGTATTTTGGAAAACGTCACCTTTAGCTTGCCCAAAGCGTTACGCTCACCCCAACTGCCTAATCCTAGTCAATCCAAGATTTAACAGAGATATAGTATCGGATAGATGGCAAGTAAAGCCGGGTATAAGTATGCTCGGCTTTTTATTGGTCATTTAATTATTGGTGATTTAAACCCTGCTTGCATCATTTTTTTATTATTTAAAAATTAAAAAATTGTGATGCTTATGCTTGAAATAGTTTTGCATTCACCCTAACTATGACAACGAACCATCATAAATTGGGTTAATTATTTTTATTCTTATTTTTAGGAGTTACTTACTATGGCAGATTCAAACAAAACTGAGCCAAAAAAACATAGCTTTGAAGCTGAAGTCGCGCAACTATTACATCTAGTCACCCACTCGCTTTACTCCAATGCGGATATCTTTGTGCGTGAGCTGGTGTCAAATGCCTCTGATGCCTGTGACAAGTTGCGCTTTGAAGGCAATCAAAATGACGCGCTGTATGAAGGTGACAGTGAACTACGCATTCGCATTGATATTGATAAAGATGCCAAAACCATCAGTTTTATTGACAATGGTATCGGTATGAATGAAGCCGATGCCGTAGAACATTTGGGTACTATTGCCAAATCAGGTACCAAAGCTTTCTTAGAAAAATTATCCGATGCACAAAAACAAGACGGCAATTTGATTGGTCAATTTGGGGTGGGTTTTTATTCAGGTTTTATCGTAGCGGACACCATCACGGTGGAATCGCGTAAAGCAGGTGAGCCTGCCAGCCAAGGCGTACGCTGGGTTTCAGACGGTACCGGTGAATTCACCACCGAAACCATCGAAAAGCCTACCCGTGGCACGACAGTGATTTTACATGTTACCGATGAACACAGCGAATACCTTGACCGCCAAAAAATCAAATCTTTAGTCAATAAATACTCTGACCATATCAGCTTGCCCATCCAAATGCGCAAAGAAGTTTGGCAAGAAGAAGAACTCACTGACGCGCAAAAAACTGCTAATTCAGAAGCAGGGGGCGAAACTGCCAAAGGTGAGATGCCCCAAGGTCAAATGATAACCACCGATGAATGGGAAACCATCAACCAGGCCAATGCCTTATGGACGCGCTCACCTTCAGAAATTGAAGACGAAGAGTATAAAGAATTTTATAAAAATCTTACCTATGACTATGATGAACCGCTAACTTGGACGCACAACCGTGTCGAAGGACGTCTCCAATATACCCAGCTGCTATATATCCCTAAGAAAGCACCGTTTGACCTGTACCAACGTGAGCAAAAACACGGTCTAAAACTGTACGTCAAACGTGTATTTATCATGGATGATGCCGAGCAGTTATTGCCGATGTATTTGCGTTTTGTCAAAGGGGTGATTGATACCGCTGATTTACCGCTCAATGTCAGCCGTGAAATCCTGCAAGAGTCTCGCGATGTCAAATCTATCCGCGATGGTAACGCCCGCCGTATACTGACTGTGCTAGCTAGCCTAGCCAATAGCGATGAAGCCGAAAAGCAAGAAAAATATAAACAGTTTTATGCTGAATTTGGCAACGTCTTGAAAGAAGGCTTGGGTGAAGACCAAAGCAATATGGATAAAATTGCCAAATTATTGCGCTATGCCACTACCACTGATGACAATGTGGTCACCAGCTTTGACGACTATAAAGGTCGTATGAAAGACGGTCAAAAGGCGATTTATTATCTAACAGCTGAGAACCTCGCCGCCGCCAAAACTAGTCCGCAACTTGAAGTGTTCAAGAAAAAAGGCATTGAAGTCATCTTGATGACCAACCCGGTTGATGAATGGGCAATGAACTTTATGTTTGAGTACGATGGCACACCGCTACAAAACATCGCCAAAGGCGCGGTAGACTTGGGCGATTTGACCGATGAAGCCGAAAAGGAAGAAGCCAAAAAAGCGGAAGAAACCTTCAAGCCTGTGGTAGAAAAACTCAAAGGCGTGTTAGGTAGCCGTGCTAAAGATGTACGAGTATCCAACCGCCTTGTTGATAGCCCTGCTCTGCTCGTTACCGCTGATGGTGAACTATCGCCACAGATGATGCAAATGCTCAAACAAATGGGTCAGCCTGTGCCAGAGAGCAAACCAATTTTGGAAGTCAACCCAAACCATCCGCTCATTCAAAAATTGGAAAGCGCAGAGCAGTTCGACGACCTCGCGCAAGTGATTTTTGACCAGGCATTACTTGCCGAAGGCGGTCAATTAGACGACCCAGCCGCTTATTTAAAACGCGTCAATGCGTTGTTGATGAAGTGATGTTGGCTAGGGGCGTAATGCTTACGCCCTTTATAAATAAAGTCGGGCATTTGCTCGGCTTTTTTTAAATCAAATTTGCATACATTCAGTATGTATGTTAGATTAAAACAATAATTTAACAGGAGATAAGTTATGATTAACAGTGTTTATTCAGTCATTATGACAGACGATATTAAAAAATCGGCAGATTTTTTTATCAAAAATTTTTCGTTTGATGAAACTTTTGCCAGCGACTGGTATATTAGTTTAAAAAATAATACTGGTTTTGAATTAGCTTTTATAGACTATCAACACGATACGATACCTATAGATTTTAGAAAAGTTTCTTCTGGTATCATTCTAAACCTTGAAGTGGATAACGTGGATGGCTATTATAATAGATTGAAAACCTGTGATGAAATTCGCTTTTTGCTTGACTTAACGATTGAAGATTTTGGTCAAAAACATTTCATTATAGAAACTTCCCAATCGCTTCTTGTTGATGTGATACAAATTATTCCACCTAGTGAAGAATTTGCCAAAAACTATCTTTAAAAGTATAAAAAAAGTGTAAAGTTGTATGAATAAAAACGAGCTTGCTTCTCAGCAAACGATTAAATTATTGGTGAATATTGCTAGAGAACATTTTTCAAGATTTGGGTATGCAGATGCTTCTTTAGAATCAATTGCTTCTGAAGCAGGTTTAACAAGAGGTGCTCTATATCATCATTTTAAGAATAAAAAACATTTATTTATAGCGGTTGTCACGGAAGTACAGCTTGAAATAGCTGATTCAATTGCCACACAGTCGCAATTAGTTAACGACCTTTGGGAGCAACTAATTGTAGGCTGTATTGCTTTTATTCAAACAGCAATCACCGAAAAAAATAAACGAATATTGTTAATCGACGCTCCAAACGTCATTGAATGGCGTGAATGGAAAACGATTGATAATGAAAATTCCTCAAACTTATTACTGGAACATTTACAGAGTCTGTCTAAAAAAGGTTTTTTGGTGGAAATTGAAGTATCCTTAATCTCAAGTATGATTTCTGGTGCTTTAGACGAACTTGCACTGAATATTGCTGAATCAAATCTAATGTTAGATGTTGAAAAGCTTTATGAAATAATTTCTACACTCGTTAAAGGTTTTAAAAAGTAATAGGTCTAAATTACTGCAGATAACTTCAAATCGTTATCTCTCTGCCACCATACATTGTTTTGGCGTTTGCTTGCGATTGAGTGAGGTGATACAGCCCCAACTACCATCGACTTTACTATCGCCAATGCGGTACATGGTTAGCGTCTGACCATTGAGCCAGCGATTGGGAAACGGCACGCCTCGTACTGTCGCTTGAATCATACAATGACTGTCAGTTGGAATGCTTTCTGCTTGGGTCAGCACTTTTAGCACCACTTTTTGGTTATCTGTGCTTAGCGGTGTATTGACAGGACATTGACCGGTGGCTTTATAGATGGCATCGACTCGCCCCTGTGCGCTTTCTACGATATCAAGCACCTCAAACAGCGTGGCATTGGCTTTTTGTTTGGCATAAATCGGCAAAAACTGCACTTGTATTACAAACAAAGAAAACGCATAAAAGCCAAACGCCAGCGCCAAACCCACCAAACTTACACCGCCATGCCTGCGGATATGAGCCAGCTGTTTTTCCTCATCCCGCGGATACATTTCAATCGCATCGGCGATTTCACGGCGTGCCATCCGATAATAATAAGCATCGCTCCAACGTGCTACCATTACCGACCAAAACAGCCAAATCGCAAGCCCAATGCCAATACGTAGCGGCATACGAATCGCTTCATCAAGATTGCGTATCAATAAATACTCTATCGCCACCAAAATGATAGTGACATTAAGCTGAATAAATGACCATCCCGCCACCGAATAGACAATGCTATCTAAGAATCGCTTACGGTATAACAGCCAAGGAAACGTCATCAAAAACCCTGCCCAATGCCACTTTGCCGTCAATCGCCCTGCCTCATCAAACTGGGCAAAACGCTTGAGATAATACGCCTGCGAGCGATTGCCGATAAAGGCTTTGTCATACATTAGACGCTGTTTATCGGTTAGCTGGGGCTGCCAAAATGGCGGCGGTGATGTTTTTTCAAGAAATAACATGGCGATTAGGGATTATCCATTGGTTGTTTTCACTTGTTGAGGTTTTCACTTGTTGAGGTTTTCACTTATAATAGCCGAATTTTATCACAACCACCCTTTATCACACCAACTACGATTTTTGCAAATGATGACACCCCAACACACCCAAACTTCTGAGACAGTCGATGTGGCTAAACCCGATACTCACCGCCGTTCTCCCAATCTCTCCACTACCCCACAACCGAATGATGAAAACCCTGATTCATCCCTGCACTATCGCGCCATTCAAACTTTTATGAAGCGCAAAACCCATGTGGGCAAAAAGGCAGAAGCTGGGTTACAGTCAGACTTTGCCCATTTTTTTGTCCAGCCCAACTTGGACGCAATTCAAGCGATGGACATCACTGACATCAGCGATTTGCGAACCCTGTTTACCAATCCAGCCGCGCCTTTGACATTTGAAATCGGCTTTGGTATGGGCACAAGTTTGGTGGAAATGGCAAAAAATGACCCAACACGAAACTTTGTCGGCATTGAAGTGCATGAGGCAGGACTGGGTAATTGTGCATTTTTGGCAGGGGAAATCGGTCTAAATAACCTCAAACTCATCAGCGGCGATGCCATTGCTTTGATGCAGCAATTACCGGCGGCGCATATTGACACGCTGCAGTTGTATTTTCCTGACCCTTGGCAAAAAAAGCGCCATTACAAACGCCGTTTTGTCAGTGCTGATCGCATGAGGGTGGTGGAACGGGTGCTTAAAAAAGGCGGCATATTTCATGCTGCCACCGATTGGGAACATTATGCCCATTGGATGATTGAAGTCATGGATGGTTTAACCGCGTTTGCAAATGTCGAAGGCAAAAACAGCGAAGGTATAGGTAACTTTTTGCCGCGTCCCGATTTTCGTCCCCTGACTAAATTTGAAAAACGCGGTATGGAGGAAGGTCGCGCTATTTACGATATTATGTATCGCAAAGTCTAGCGCGTTGACAATTTTATGTCATAAACAGGATAATCACAGCGATTATCCTTTTTTTATGCCTAAAATTTTTCTACAATGTGACTTTTCGTTATTAGATGGTATCTATCAGGATGTCGATTAGCGTGTGATGCCACGTAAAATCTCTATGACTGCTATCAATTTTTAGTGGTTTTATTACCTTGAATCGGGATGACCTTAGGAGTGATGGGATGACACCCGTTTATATTACATTTACGTTGTATTTGATTTTGGTATTAGGCATCGGGTTTGCGGCATATTTTGCCACGCGTAACTTTGATGACTATATTTTGGGTGGCCGTAGTCTGGGCAGTTTTGTGACCGCGATGTCGGCGGGTGCGTCAGATATGTCAGGATGGCTGCTGATGGGGTTACCTGGGGCGATTTATGTATCGGGGCTGAGTGAATCTTGGATTGCGATTGGTTTGGTGATTGGGGCGTATTTTAACTGGCTTTTGGTGGCGGGTCGACTGCGGGTGCATACTGAGTTTAATAACAATGCGCTAACTTTGCCTGAATACTTTCACCACCGCTTTGGCGCCAACAATAAATTGATTAAAATTGCTTCGGCGGCGATTATTTTATTTTTCTTTACCATTTATTGCGCCTCAGGCATTGTCGCAGGTGCGCGACTATTTGAAAGCTTGTTTGAAATTGATTATACCACGGCTATGTGGCTAGGGGCATTTGCCACCATTATCTATACCTTTATTGGAGGATTTTTGGCGGTAAGCTGGACGGATACTATTCAGGCAAGTTTGATGATTTTTGCGCTGGTATTTGCGCCCATCATGGTTTATTTAAACTTAGGCGGTATGGATGAGATTCATGCGGCGGTCAGTATGGCGGCACAGGCAAATAACAAAAACTACGGTAACTTGCTGTTTGGTACGTCATTCGTCGGTATCATCAGTGCGGCTGCGTGGGGCTTGGGTTATTTCGGTCAGCCGCATATTTTGGCGCGTTTTATGGCGGCAAATTCGGTCAAATCACTAAATAATGCCCGTCGTATCGGTATGACTTGGATGATTTTATGCCTAGCAGGCGCGGTGGCGGTCGGTTATTTTGGGCTTGCCTATATGACGGTGCATCCTGAGCAAACTGCCATCTTAAAAGATAACAACGAGCGTATCTTTATCGGTTTGGCACAATTGTTATTTAACCCTTGGATTGTCGGTGTGGTATTGTCTGCTATTTTGGCGGCGGTCATGAGTACCCTCAGCTGTCAATTATTGGTATGCTCAAGCGCGATTACAGAAGATTTTTATAAAGGGTTTATTCGCCCTACTGCCACGCAACAAGAGCTGGTTTGGATTGGTCGATTCATGGTGCTTTTGGTCTCAGCGATTGCCATTGTCATTGCCCAAAACCCAGACAGCAAAGTGTTGGGATTGGTCTCTTATGCTTGGGCAGGATTTGGCGCGGCGTTTGGTCCTGTGGTATTGATGTCGTTATTTTGGCGACGTATGACTGGCACAGGTGCATTGGCGGGTATGCTTGTAGGCGCGTTGACGGTCATTGCTTGGAAACCATTAACCGGTAGTAGTCTTTATGAAATCGTACCAGGCTTCATTTTAGGCATGATTGCCATCTATGTGGTGTCGCTGTTAACGCCCGCATCTAACAAAGTTATGGCACGTTTTGATGATGCCAATAAAGCCTTTAACGCAGCCCGTTAATATTGAATGACAATTTAAATAGTAATTTAAATGACAAAAGGGTGATACAGCTATCGCCCTTTTTTGTTTTTCCTTTTCGTTATTTTTTTATTGTCAAATGAAAAACAACCAAATGACAAACAACAAAAAAGCCAAACATCAAAATGCTTGGCTTAGCAAAATACGGGACTTTTCAAAATCCTGGGCGTTAAGTTATTTGCAAATGGTGGCGATGAAGAGACTTGAACTCTTGACCTCACGATTATGAGTCGTGCGCTCTAACCAGCTGAGCTACATCGCCATGTTTGGCAAATTTGCAGGATTTAGGCAGAATTTTGAAACTATTTCTTGCCTGTCATGGGGTGCATATTATGCGTATTTAACCCTATGTCGTCAAGCATTTTGTCACATTTTTTTTCATTTTCTCAAAATTTAATTTTTTGCCCGTTATGACTGAGCATTGCCTGACTGTTGGCTTCAAAATCACTTGAAATGACAAAAACCCGTGAACGTCACTTGAATTTTTGCATATATTTACCATAATAGTATCAACGTGCCAAAATATTATATTGGTTACTGTCATACTCCCCTAATCTCTCAACCTTATGATTTATCACAACTATAAAAACCCATAAAAGGAAGCACTCTTGAGCGATACCATCAGCAGAACGGTCGATTTATCATCTCTAAAAGCCCACCAACTCAAAACCCTATTGGGCGAATACAATAACCACATTAAGTACCTTGAACATCGCCTGTCAGTGCACATTCACCAACGCAAAACCGATTTTGTGATTTCAGGTGAGCTTGATTCAGTCGCGCGTGCTGAGCGTATTTTGGTACAGCTTGCCGATGAAGCACAAAGCAACGACGTCATCTCGCCAGAAGATTTGCACCTGCTCGTGCAAACGAGTTTTAGCCGTGAGCAAGATTTAGCGCTAGAGAATAATGCCGCTAGCGCAAATGGCAGCGAGCGCGCCGATAGCACTGAATTCACCCCGATTAGTTTGAGAACCCGTAAAGGAAAAATCATTCCCCGCGGTTACAACCAACAGCAATATGTCAAAAAAATCTTACTCTCTGATGTCTCGTTTGGCGTAGGTCCTGCAGGGACGGGTAAGACTTACTTGGCGGTGGCTTGTGCGGTGGATATGCTAGAGCGTAATGAGATTGAGCGTATTTTGCTGGTGCGCCCTGCGGTGGAAGCAGGGGAAAAATTGGGCTTTTTACCAGGCGATTTGACCCAAAAAATTGACCCTTATTTACGCCCACTTTATGACGCTTTATATGAAATGCTAGGGTTTGAAAAAGTGGCAAAACTGATTGAAAAACAAGTCATTGAAGTAGCCCCCCTCGCCTACATGCGCGGTCGTACCTTAAACAATTCGTTTGTGATTTTGGATGAAGCACAAAATACCACCCCTGAGCAGATGAAAATGTTTTTGACCCGTTTGGGTTTTGGCTCACGTGCGGTCATCACGGGCGATATGTCACAGGTGGACTTACCTCGCGGCACCAAGTCAGGCTTGCGGCATTCGCTAGAAATCTTGGCGGATATTGAAGAAATTCATGTGACGCGGTTTGATAGCAAAGATGTGGTACGCCATCAATTGGTTCAAAAAATTGTGCAAGCCTATGATAAATACGATGAAGCGCAAGAAGCGATTAAAGAAGCCAAAAAGCAATCGCGCCTACTTGAACAAAGCCAAGCACAGTCTCAAGCAGCAAGTTCGGCTATCGGGGTAACGGATAACAACGCTCCGATTGATAAAGCATCGAATGATAAAGCTCCGATTGATAACGCACCCATTGATATAGGTATCGCGGAGTAGCTTATGTCATCAGCTTTGCCAACCCAAATTGATTTAACAGGTGATTTAGCTGGCGCTTTGCCGCAAGCGCCGCTTAGTCAAGTGCCGATGAGTCAAGTGATAATTAGTTTTGCTGAAGACTTAATTGCGCTGCCAAATTTTGGCGAACTTGAAGCCTTGTACCAACAAGACAAGATTGTCGCTATTTTGCAGCAAGTTCTGCAGTATTTTCAAACCCATCAAGACACCACTGAGATACCTAGTCAACTGGGTGAAGTTATCTTTCAAAAAACCGTTGAATTAGAAATTTATGTCACGGAGCCTGTGGAAGCTCGCGCCATCAATTTGGATGCGCGTGGCAAAGACTACGCCACCAATATTTTATCCTATGCCAGTGAATTGCCTGAAGCTGTGCTAGAATTACTGCCCGCATTGCCGCTAGGTGAACTAGTGATTTGCCATGCGGTGGTGGTTAGTCAAGCTGCTGAGCAAGGCAAAACAGTAGAGCAGCATCTGACCCATTTGCTGGTGCATGGGATGCTGCATTTGCTGGGTTTTGACCATGAACTTGGGCAAGCTGAGCAAGATGAAATGGAAGCGATTGAAATCGCTGTCCTTGATAAGTTATCCGTTGCCAACCCTTATGAGTAAAATTTCAATTGAGTAAATCTATCACCAAATCAAGTATTGGCATCATCTACGCGGGCGGCACTTTTGGCAGTTATGGCAAACCGCTTGCTAGCTTAGATGCTGATATTTTTTTACCTGTGTTATCACAGATTTTACAGACCCATTTTGCCACCTACCCAAACCATGCACACGACCCTGTGAATTGGCGGATATTAGATAATGAGGTCATTAAAGACAGTAGCCAGTTAACGCCTGCTGATTTCGCGCATTTTTATCAATTGATTGTACAAGCCATTGGGCAAGGGCTTCGCCAATTTGTGGTGCTAACAGGCACGGATACGCTCAGCTACCTTGCGGCTTTTTTGGCAGAGTGTTTTGCTGGTAGTCATATCAGTATTGTGGTGACAGGGGCGATGAGACCTTTGCTTGATAGCAATGTGTTAACTGATTACCGCATCGACCCGCAGAGCGATGCCACGCAGAATTTATTTGATGCTTGCAAATTAGCCCGTCATGGTGAGCCTGGGGTGCGGGTGTGTTTTTCTGGTGAAGATTGGCCTGCGCAAACTGTGCAAAAAATTCATAGCCATGATTTAATGGCGTTTGTGGGGCACCACCGTGCTGGTTATCCCGCCAATAGCTATACCTCAAAAATCACCCAGGCTCAGCATCAACTTTGGCTAGAAGATCGGTTGAGTCAATTGCCGCAAGTCTTTGACAGCTTGTCCCATGCCAATATTGCCACACTTTATTTGACACCCTTAGATACGCATTTGCTCGCCACTCGCTTGGATAATTTATTGTCTGAAAAACCTGATGCCATCATTATTTTGGCATTTGGTGCAGGTAATGTGCCGTATGCCAAATCTATCAAAAACCAATTATTACAGGCGAAAAAACAAGGCTGTCTAGTTGCAGTGACGACCCAATGCGCGTATGGCGGCGTCAGCCAAGCGTATGAGGCGGGGGCATGGCTGGCTCAGTGTGAGGTTTTGATGACGGGACGATTGACCTTACCTGCGATATTTGCGCGTTTGCTTTGGTTGATTGGCAGTTATGACACCCCTGCTCGCCGCCGTCAGCGCTGGGTGCATTGTCTAAAAGATACCCACACCGTCGCCTAATAACTGATTAGTTGTTATACTAGGCTTTTTATCGTATGTTTTGGCAAAATTGGCTTTTTTATGACTGTAAATACTTATGCGATCAGCATTGAATTTATTGGTACTCGCTATCGCGGCTGGCAACGACAACAAGAAGTTGATAGTATTCAGCAGCATGTTGAAGCAGCGTTATCAAAGATAGCTAATGAACCCATAGAAGTCATCGCTGCAGGTCGTACCGATGCCGGCGTCCATGCGTCAAATATGATTGCCCATTTTCAAACCAGTGCCACGCGTCAGCCTTATAATTGGCTGCGTGCCGCAAATTCTCTGCTACCCGATGATATCGCAGTGCGCTGGATACAAGTGATGCCTGCTGAGTTTCATGCGCGCTTTTCTGCCATTGCTCGACGCTACCGCTATATTACCCTCAACCACCCCTTTCGACCTGCGATACTCAATCAGCAAATTACCCATGAATATGCCCCGCTTAATGTCGAACTGATGCAGCAGGCAGCGACCTATCTGGAAGGCACTCATGATTTTACCAGTTTTCGTGCCGCTTCCTGCCAATCTAATCAGCCTGTCCGCCATGTCCATTTTGCCAAATTGATTCAGCATGGTGAGCTGTTAGTGCTGGATATCCAAGCCGATGGTTTTTTGCATCACATGGTGCGAAATATTATGGGTACGTTGTTTGAAATTGGGCGCGGTGAAAAGCCAGTCGCATGGATTGAAGCACTGCTACTTAGCAAAAATCGGTCACTTGCGGCAGCAACTGCCTCTGCCGATGGGCTGTACTTTATCAATGCGCTGTATCCACCCCAATTTCAATCACTGTTACCTGCAACAAGGCTATCCCCTATTTGGCTAAATTTGCCTGAATAAGGTCGCGATGCGTGCAAATCTTTTAGCTGTTTTTTTCAATTGATTGATTTAGGGCTTAAAAGTTGCGATAACACACGCATCAGCGTATAATCTGCATTTATACATTTGACTCATAGATATAGGTATTATGGCAAAAAAAGACGATGTAATTGAATTTGAAGGCGAAGTGGTCGATACTTTACCTAACACTTTATTTAAAGTGCGTTTAGAAAATGGGCATGAAATTATTGCGCATATTTCTGGAAAAATGCGTAAAAACTATATTCGTATCTTAACAGGCGATAAAGTTAAAGTTGAAATGACACCTTACGACTTATCGAAAGGACGTATTACTTACCGCGGTCGATAGTTGTTTAGCTAGATATAGTTAGTAAGAAGAGGGTTTTAACTCAATGAGTTAAAACCCTCTTTTTTTCGTGACTGCTCAGGTCAATAAATTCTTACAAAAATGTGATTCTACGGTTGTCAATTGTTAAAATTTTGATTATTCTTTACCTAACCAAAGGAAGGTATTACGTCAATTCTAATTTATTGATAAGTTTTTGTTAAATTAGCTATTAGACGTGATGATTAAAATCAAACAGGGAGCTTCACATGTCATTTAAAATTTCTTCTCTTGCGCTAGCCGTTGCTACGCTTTCTACTGTCTCTATCGCAAACGCCGCCGGTCTAGACCGCTCTACCCAACCAAGCTGGGCTTTTACCGAGCAAGGTACTTTTGCCTATGTTGAGCACGTTACCATTGATCCAAAAATCGAGGGTAAAGATAACGCAAAGGTTGCGACAACTGACGCAAACTTTACCGCTGGTCGCAATGTCCCTGATATGGCCGATGATTACCAGTTTTTAAACTTTGGCGCAAAAGCCGATGTTAATGATACCATCAGCGTAGGGGCATTTTTTGATCAGCCTTGGGGCGCAGATGTTGATTTTTCTGGCGATAACAACTTTGTTGGTGCACCAACTTCTATAGTGAATGGTATCTATGCTCAGGCAGCAGCGGGATTGCAAAATGCAGGTATTGCACTGCCTGTTACCAATGCGACAGAACTGCAAACCGCTATCTCAACCATCCAAAATCAAGTTACTGCAGGGCAAGCGCGATTAGATGCAGCAAATACTCAATTAGCGAGAGCTCAAGCCGCTTTGGCTGCTAACCCTGATTTAGCGCCTGTTTTAACGCCACAAATTACTGCACTTCAACAAGGGATTGCTGCAGGTACTACCCAAGTTGCGGCTGGTACACAAGCAGTTAAGACTTTATCTACCGCACAAGCGGCTTCACAAAACTTATCTAAAGTCACAGGTGCAACCAACGTTTCTATCAGCAGCCAAAATTTCACAGGACTGTTGGGGGTAAAACTGGGTGAAAAGAAAAATATTCAAATCTATGGTGGTCCTACGATTCAGCGTTTAGAAGGTGATGTCCATTTACGTGGTAACGCTTATAAAACCGCCTCTGGCTATGATGCAAATATTACGCGTGATACGGCTTATGGCTGGATGGCTGGGATTGCTTATTTAAAACCTGAAATTGCCCTCAAAGCCGCGTTAACCTATCGCTCTGAAATCGACCATGACGTCAATATGACGGAAAATCTTCCTGCACTTGGTGCAGCGGGTGTCGGCACCAATGAAATTACTATCACCACGCCGAAATCTGTTAACTTAGATTTCCAAACAGGTATCAATCCAACAACCCTTTTAACCGCAAAAGCACGTTGGGTACCTTGGAGCGATTTTGCGATTAAACCAAAAATCTATGGTAGCGCAAGCGGTCTAAATTTAGTTTCTTATGACGATGACGCTTGGACTGCTGAAGTCGGTCTAGGTAAGAAACTATCGCCACAATTAGCTATTTCAGGCGCTGTGGGTTATGACTCAGGTGCAGGCAATCCCATCACTTCTCTAGGACCTGTGGAGGGCAACTGGAATGTGGGCTTAGGAGCAAAATACAATTTGACGCCTGAATGGGCTATCTCAGGCGGCGTTAAATACTTGATGTTTGGTGATGCCAAAGCAAAACTACCCGATGGTAGCATTGTTGGTGATTTCCAAGACAATGATGGCTGGGTATACGGTCTACGTTTATCTTACCAAAAGAAATAAGCTAACTTTCAATAACATGAAAGCTAATCTGTTCATCAGGTTGGCTTTTTTTATGTGTCTAGTTAATCAATGTTGACACAGTAAGCCTTTCATGATTATTACATAGGTGCCACTTCAACAACATATCGTATGGTTTAATTTGCAAGATTGGTCAGCGCTATCGTGAGATTACCAATGCTTGGTACCGTGACGCCATTGGTTTTTTTTGGATAAAGTTTGGCTTTTTGCACTTGTTGGCAAATAAATTTATCCACCTCTTGATCACCCGATGTTTGCGTAATCCTGCATTTTTCCACGTCACCTTTGGCATTGACATTAAGTTTTACTTGCAGGCTTGATAGCTGCTTTAGTGTCACAATACGCGATAAATTGGGTGGTAACTGCGTGTTCGGTTTTTTCTGCCAACTTGCATCCGCATTGCCAAAGGTGATGGGTGTTGCTGGTTTTGCTGACGAATTAATAGCTGGGACATCGGGGATAGCTGAAATAACTGGGCTAACGGGCTGATTTGGCGTTTTTTGTATTTGAGGGCGCATCGAGTCTTTAGATGATTTAGCAGATGATTTAGCACGCTCATCGTGAGTTATAGGTTTTAAAGCATTATCGGCATTGGTATGGCTTTGGTTGATGGTCGCTGATTTGGACTGAGTAAGAGATTGGCTATTATTTAAATTTATGTTGCGTTCTATTTGTGCCGCTTGCTGTTGTTTATAGTGAGCGTTATTTTCACGCGCGTTCATTAATGGCTCGCTAGGAATATCTTGTGATTTTTTTTGGGGTTGAGTTTGGCTTCTACTTTGACTTTGACTTGTTTTAGATAACGCAGTTTTAGGTTGACTGGCTTTTTTTTGGTTAGTCGAATTACCTATCGTTGGTCTGAGTTCGATTGGCTTGTGGTTATTATCTTTTGCTGGGTGATTCACCGGTTTAGCGGGTGTAGGGTTTGGTTTTGGGAACGTTTTTTCTTTAATATCAGCCGCTTGTGTGTTAGTGCTAGGATAAGGTTGTTTGGCAGGGTCTACATGACGGATAACTACAGGCGGTTGTGAATGGTAGGTCTGCGAGGGGTGAGGCTGCCGCTGGATAAAGCTAATTTCGAGCGGCTGTGTGGTTTGCGGTTTGATTTTTAATGGCGTTTGGTACTGAAAAAATAGATATAGCAGCAGCCCATGCAACGCGGTAACGATGCCAACTACCACTACCCTAATATATAGTTTTGACGATTTGTTATCGAATGATGGGGTAGATAGCATAACAGGGAAATCGCTTGATGCACGCTTCAATGATTGGATATGATATTACCATCTTAATATAATTGTGCCATAAATCAAATAGTTAGTTTGCTATTTAAGGCGCGTATATCGCAAAGCCAACACAACGTTTACCCGACTTTTGATGCAGGTGATTGCACATTTTTGCAACGGCATGAATGGTGTTTTACCGTCATGATAGCACAATAAACCTAAAAAAATGTCTTGGGAAGCCAAGCCTTTGTTGACATAATACCCTAACGATAAACTATTGTATTGGGGTAAAGATAATGAGCAGTACAATGAACTTGATGTGGTTTCGCCAAGATTTGCGCACCTTTGACAATACCGCTTTTGCGGCTTGCTGTGAGCATGCACAGCAAAACCATGCTGGCGTCATCGCCGTGGTTTATTTGACACCCAAGCAATGGCAATCTCACCGCAAATCGCTGTGGCAAATTGACTTGATACTGCGGCAAATCCGCGCACTTGAGCAGAGTTTATCTCAGTTGAATATTGGTATCATCATCAGAGTGGTGGATGATTTTGCCTTGCAGGCGACGGATGTACTTGAGCTTTGCCAGCAGCTTTCTATAAGCCATTTATTTGCCAATCTGGAATACCCAGTTAATGAAGTTGCCCGCGACCAGTATATCGCCCAGCAGGCTCAGTCATTAGGCATAATTACCCAATGGTTTGATGATAGTCAAGTGGTTGCCCCTCAGCGTATCGTCACCGACAAAGGTATGCCGTACAAAGTCTTTACCCCTTTTTACAAGCGTTGGCTTGCGATGATTGAAACTGGCGGCTTAACCCTATCGCCCACCCCTGCTGCCATGGCTATAAATACCACACAACTTGCCAAAGACAGCCGCAATACCAATACCAACACTAATACCAATGACCATATAACGATTGGTGCATTTTATCGCGCTTATCTTACCCCCACCGCTGCGCTTGATAAACAGCTCACTCACGTGAGTGAGTTAGCACAATTGTTATACCCTACCGGTGAAGTGGCTGCCCAATCACGACTGGATGACTTTTTAAAAAAACATATCGCTGATTACAATACCGCCAGAGACGTGCCCGCTTTGAATAATCACTTGGGTGCGACCAGTCGTTTATCACCCTATTTGGCAATCGGTATGCTATCGCCCAGATTATGCTATCTCGAAGCCAGACAAAAGCTGAACAGTCAGCAAGGACTGGGAAGTGAGAAAGACATCATGCGCTGGATTAGCGAGCTGGCTTGGCGCGATTTTTATTATGACGTTATGGTTAACCGTCCCGATATCGTTAAAGGCAAGGCGTTTTTGACCCCACTCGATGAATCTGTGGCTTGGCGTTATGACCTAGCCGACTTTGAACGCTGGTATCAAGGTAAGACCGGCGTGCCGCTGGTGGATGCAGCGATGCGCTGTCTCAACAGCACAGGTTTTATGCACAATCGGCTGCGTATGGTGGTGGCGATGTATCTGAGCAAAAACCTATTAATCGATTGGCGTTGGGGTGAGGCGTATTTTATGCAGCATTTGGTAGATGGTGATTTTGCCAGTAATAATGGTGGATGGCAATGGTCAGCTTCCGTTGGTACCGATGCCCAGCCTTATTTTCGGGTGATGAATCCATTTAGTCAGGCGGCAACGCATGACCCTGACGCCAGCTATATCCAACACTGGGTGCCCGAGCTTGCAACAGTGCCAGCTAACATCATCAACGATGAGCAAAAACTGCAAACCTACCTAACACAAAATCCTCACATCGCCTATCCAAAGCTTGACACCCCAACAAAAATCTCACGGGCGATGGCGATTGAGGCATTTAAAAAAACCAGTTGAGTAAACGATAGCGTTAGTATTAATCAATTGCTCACATCAAGGTGTTAAAAGCACACTATTTAAACGCTTGCTAAAAACCGTGTTGTGTAATTACTGATATAAATTATGATAAATATACTACCCACTTAATCTAGGGTCATAAAAAAAACCACGTTAAAGTGTTAACGTGGTTTTTTTAGAACATTTATTACTAATCGGGTAACGCATAGGCAACCATGTAGTCACCCATCTTGGTGCCAAACGAGCCATGCCCACCTGCCATAATGACCACATACTGTTTGCCATTAATCTCATAGGTCATTGGCGTGGCTTGTCCACCAGCCGGCAAACGTGCTTCCCAGAGTTTATCGCCGTTGCTGACATTAAAGGCACGGATATAATTATCTTGGGTCGCCGCGACAAACATCACATTTCCCGCTGTCGAAATCGAACCACCCAGTCCGGGTACACCGATTTTTAATGGCGGTAACTGCATCAGTTTTGGCAAGCTATCACGGATAGTACCGATACGTTTTTTCCACACGATTTGATGCGTGGTCAAGTCCACCCCTGCCACATAGCCCCAGCCAGGTTGTTTACAAGGTAATCCGACAGGTGATAAGAAAGGTTTGATTTCAACACCATAAGGCGCACCATACATAGGCTGGACGCCTTGCTCAGTGCCTGCGCCTTTTTCTTTTTGTGGACGGTTAGGATCTTGTGGAATCAAAGTACTGACGAAAGGTAACGCTAAAGGATTCATCACCGCGACTTGGCGATCAGGATTGACTGAAATACCGCCCCATTCAAATACCCCTAAGTTGCCTGGGAAAACCAAAGTACCGTTTTCTGATGGTGGCGTATAGATACCCTCATAATTGAGTGATTTAAAATACGCACGGCAATATAGTTGGTCAAACATGGTCGCGCCCCACATATCTTTATCCTGCAGCGGATTCGGTGGCGCAAGGTTTAACTCAGAAAATGGCTGAGTGGCAGCGTATTTTTCACCTTTGGTTTGGTTACCGCGTTTGACCGTTTGCGGCACGGCGCGTTCTGTCACCGGTACCACAGGTTTACCAGTACGCCGGTCAAGGACAAACACATTGCCCGTTTTGGTGGTGACATAGACCACAGGCGTTGTTTTACCCGTTTGGTCGGTCAATTCTGCAATGGTTGGCTGCGAGGGTACGTCCATATCCCACAAGTCATGATGCGTAGTCTGGAAACTCCACAGCACTTTACCTGTGGTGCCATTGAGCGCAACAACCGAATTGGCAAAACGCTCTTGTAGTCGGTCACGATTACCACCCCAAATATCTGGCGTACCAACACCGACAGGCACATATACGACATCGGCTTGGCTATCATATGCAAGCGGCGCCCATGCATTTGGCGAGTTGTGTACAAATTTTTGCCCAGGTGCTGGGATGGCGTTGGGGTCTTCTGCGCCTGTGTCAAACACCCACATTAATTTACCGGTATTAACATCATAGCCACGGATAACGCCCGAAGGCTCTTTAGTAGAGAGGTTGTCAGTCACAGACCCACCGATAACAATCGTCGTCCCTGTCACTACAGGTGGTGACGTTGGGTTATAGCCACCGGGATAGGGGTATGGCATATCTTGTTGCAGATTGACTTCACCATTGGTACCAAAATCGCTACAACGTTGACCCGTATCGGCATTGACGGCGACTAAGCGACCATCATTGACCGGCAAAATAATTTTGCGCGGGCAAAGCGCCGATTTAGTTTGGCGCGCTTGTAAACTGGCAGCATTTTTACTGACATTGGCGTCATCGTGATACGATACCCCACGGCAGGTCAAATGTTGGAAGGTTTTATCTGATTTAAGTTTCGGATCAAACCGCCATTTTTGTTTACCTGTGGCAGGGTCAAGCGCAATCAAAAACTGATGCGCGGTACAAAAATATAAGGTATTGTTGACTTTAAGCGGGGTGACTTGGTTGGTGGTTTCCCCAGAATCATTGGCGGTTTTAAAGTCGCCAGTACGAAACGTCCACGCTTCTTTAAGATTTTTGACATTGCTATCATTGATTTGGGTCAAAGGCGAATAGCGTGTACCTTCAGGCGTACGTCCATAATCGGTCCAATCGCCAGGAGCAATGCCTGCCAATGGTTTTGGCGTAGGCTGCGCACGGGTGATGGTTCCGTTGATTTCTTGGGGGTCATGAAAAGCGGCATAACCCATCAACGCAAAAATTGATAGAATGACTAAGCCTAAGCCATGTCGAACCGGGGTGAGCCAAGTATGATCAAATAACGTTGGTTTAGGCGTTGATGATGGATCTGCAGGGTTAATTGACTGATGAGATTTAACATAGCGGGTGATATGTGGCAACCATAACCAGATCCCCATAAAGGTTAAAATATCAAGTCTAGGTGCGAGTGCCCAAAAATCGCTGCCCACTTCCCATAGCGACCATACCGCTGTCACAACCAATAAGGCAGCAAACAGCCAGAGCGCCAATGCAGCGCGTTTTTTAAGTAATACCGCCGTAGCTAATATCCAAATACCGGCTACCAAGTAGTACCACGAGCCGCCCAAACTAATGAGATAAATCCCGCCAAACAATAATACAAAGCCTATGATGGCAAAAATCGCCATCGTGATATAGGGTGGTTTTACCGCATTGATTGCTGACGAGGGTATATTTTGATGATTGCTTATTGTCATATCACCCTCCTTATTTTCCCGTGATTATAGAGCGGGCTATTCACCCTTTAATGCTACAGACTTGTAGCTTAATGTTGGTAATTGGTAAGTTAACCTTTCTGATGGCGAATTACTTGTTTTATACGTACAAAATTTATTACTTTGTTGCATAAATTATTTTTTAACTATCAACTTTTATTGAATGTGCAAAACTTCTAACAAAATTAATCTTCTTCAACCTCAAAAAATACACAGCATCACTAGCTTCGCTGAATCTATGTTAGGAAATTTTGACATCGCTAATACCAAATCTCAGTGCTGCCAATAAAAAACTGTTAGACACTCTCTAGCCATTTTTTATTCAAGGAAAAACCTAAAATGAATAAAATTCATCATTTTTAAATTTTAATTCGTTTTTATTCATCTGCATTTTAGCGTATAACTGTCTTTGTACTTTTAGCAGTGACGATTTTTAGTAATCGTAGGGTGCTAAAAGAAAATTTTTTGCGTGACTGTTACGGAGATTATAGACATGACTTTACCGATTGATTGTCATATCAAAACCATTGCATTTGATGAAAACTACCAACCTGCCAAAGATACTAGGCTGACTACCAACTTTGCCAATCTGGCACGGGGGGAACACCGCGAGCAAAACTTACGCAATACCCTGCAAATGATTAACCGTCGATTTAATGACTTGGCACATTGGGACAATGTGACGGGCGACCGCTATCAGGTCGAGCTTGAGATTGTCTCTGCCAATCTTGAGATAGCGGGTACGAAAGACAGCTTTCCGGCTATTGAGATTTTAAAAACCGTTATCTTTGACACCCAGACCCAGCAGCGAATCGATGGCATTGTGGGGAACAGTTTTTCTTCCTATGTGCGCGATTATGACTTTAGTGTATGGCTATTGGCGCATAACAAAAACCAGCCATCGTTTAGCGTGCCCGAGCGGTTTGGGGATTTGCATGGTAAGTTGTTTGAGTATGTGCTGAACTCGCCTGCCTATCGTGAGCAATTTAACAAACCCCCGGTGATCTGTCTCAGTGTGTCGACCACCAAGACTTATACCCAAACCGCCAATTGTCATCCGATTTTGGGCACTGAATATGTACAAGACGCATATTCGCTGACAGATGAGTACTTTAGCAAAATGGGGTTATCGGTGCGTTATTTTATGCCGCCAAAATCAGTGGCACCTTTTGCATTTTATTTTAAAGGTGATTTGCTCAACGACTACACCAACCTTGAGCTTATCAGCGCGATTAGCACGATGGAAACGTTCCAAAAAATTTATCGTCCTGAGATTTATAACGCCAATAGCGTGGCAGGTCAAAGCTATCAGCCCAGTTTAAATCATGAGGATTATTCACTGACCAAAATCGAGTATGACCGTGAAGAACGTAGCCAGCTAGCGATTCAACAAGGTCAATACACAGAAACCCACTTTATCAAACCCTATCAAACTTTGTTACAAGAATGGTTAAATTCCCAAGTCGCTTAACCCAAGTAGCTTAACCCAAGTAGCTTAGTAAGTCGCTTAAGCAGTTTTGCTAACACCAAACAATTAAAGAGAAAACAATGACGACACTTTTTCCAACATCAACGGCAGGTAGCCTGCCTAAACCAAGCTGGCTTGCTGAACCTGAACAACTTTGGTCACCTTGGAAGCTGACAGACAGCGCGCTTGTCCAAGGCAAACAAGATGCGTTATTGGTATCATTGCAGCAGCAACTAGCGGCAGGCGTTGATATTGTGAGTGATGGCGAACAAACCCGCCAACATTTTGTCACCACCTTTATTGAGCATCTAGATGGGGTTGATTTTGCCAATCGCGCTACGGTAAAAATTCGCAATCGCTATGAAGCGAGTGTGCCGACTGTGGTGGGTACGGTGTCGCGCCCGCAATCGGTATTTGCTGAGGACGCCAAGTTTTTACGTCAGCACACAGACAAACCTATCAAATGGGCGCTACCTGGACCCATGACCATGATTGATACCTTAAGTGACCAATACTACGGCAGCCGCGAAAAGCTGGCTTGGGAATTTGCCACCCTACTCAACCAAGAAGCCAAAGAACTCGAGGCGGCAGGGGTTGATATTATTCAATTTGATGAGCCTGCCTTTAATGTATTTTTTGATGAAGTTAATGATTGGGGCATTGCGGCACTTGAACGTGCTATCGAAGGGTTGAAATGTGACACCGCCGTCCATATCTGTTATGGTTATGGTATCAAAGCCAATACCGATTGGAAACAAACCTTGGGCAGTGAATGGCGACAATATGAAGCCATCTTCCCCAAACTACAGCAATCGGCGATTGATATGGTGTCGCTAGAATGTCACAATTCGCGCGTACCGATGGAACTTATCGAATTGATTCGTGGCAAAAAAGTGATGGTGGGCGCGATTGATGTGGCGACGCATCAGATAGAAACGCCTGAGCAAGTGGCAGCAACGCTACATAAAGCCTTGCAGTTTGTGGATGCTGAAAATTTGTACCCTTGTACCAATTGCGGGATGGCGCCGCTCCCCCGTCATGTGGCACAAGGCAAGTTGTCTGCCTTAGCACAAGGCGCCAAGCTCATCCGAAATGACTATTTAGCCACGCATCAATTGGACGACCTCATAATTTAAAAAGTACTTTGGAAAAAATAATGGTTGACGTTACTGATTTTAGAAATGCCATGTCGATGTTATCGGCTGCGGTCAATGTGGTCACTACCGATGGTCCTGCGGGTCGTCATGGCTTTACTGCATCGGCGGTGTGCAGTGTAACCGATACCCCACCGACCTTGCTCGTATGCATGAATACCGCCTCACGCTCGTATGAATATTTCGTGCAAAACAAGGTATTGGCGGTGAATGTGCTTGCCGATCATCATGCACCATTATCTGCGGTTTTTGCATCAAAACTCGAAGCGCAAGCGCGCTTTGAGCATGGCACATGGCATACCTTGATGACCCAATCACCGATTTTGGACAATGCCTTGGCGAGCTTTGATTGCCAAATCGAGCAAATCCAGGAAGTCGGCACACACGGGATTTTTATTTGTCGTATCGAAGCCATACAACAAGGCAAAGACCAGACAGGCTTGGTGTATTTTAATCGTGAATACCATGCCGTCAATAAAATTAAAGTCGAAACGCCCAACCAACCATAATGCCAAGCACAGAGTCAGATTTTGTACAATCCAAGCGAATTAATGCTAAAGTAGTCACTCTTATCAATAGTTACAGAATTTAGGATGGGTAATGGCGATTATTAAGTCTTTGTTGGACACGGATTTATACAAATTTACCATGCTACATATGGGGCAAACACCGCTCAACATCGTCCTAAAACTGGTTGAATGTAACGGGCAATCATGGCAATGTATGCCATGAACTTGGACGATTGAATTATTATTGCACATCAATACACCAATACTTGGTAGTCACATAATCTTCAATGCCATACTTTGAGCCTTCACGCCCAAAGCCTGATTGTTTGACACCGCCAAATGGTGCAACTTCGGTTGATAACAGCCCGGTGTTTTGGGCGACCATACCATATTCGAGTCCTTCACACACTTTCCACGAGCGAGCTAGACTTTGGGTATAAAAATACGCCGCTAATCCATAAATCGTGTTGTTGGCATGGGCAATCACCTCATCATCGCTATCAAACACAAACACGGGCGCAACAGGACCAAAAATCTCTTGGCTGGCGATATCCATGTCATCGGTAATACCCGTGATAACAGTTGGCTCAAAACTTAACGCTGATGCTGCATGTCTTTTACCCCCAGTTACAATTGTCGCGCCTTTGTTGACCGCATCTGCAAGTAACTGCTCGACTTTATCCATTGCACCTTGGTTGATGAGCGGACCGATATTTACGCCCTCTGTCATACCGTTACCGACTTTTAGTGCTTCGACTTTTTGTTTGAAGATGGCTAAAAATTTATCCTTGATGCTTGCTTGCACATACACGCGATTGGCACACACGCAGGTTTGCCCCGCATTACGGTATTTGGAAGCGATAAGACCGGTTGCTGCTTTTTCTAAATCCGCATCATCAAAGATGATAAAGGGTGCATTACCGCCAAGCTCCATTGAGAGTTTTTTGACCGTGGACGCACATTGTGACATCAGCACGCGACCAACTTCGGTAGAGCCAGTGAATGACAATTTATGGATACGTTCATCTTGGGTGAGCACTTCACCAATCACTGAGGATTTACCGGTAACGATTTGTAGCAAGCCTGCAGGTAAGCCTGCACGTATGGCAAGTTCGCCCAGTGCTAATGCGGTCAAGGGGGTTTCTGTGGCAGGTTTGACGATTATGCTACAGCCAGCAGCTAAGGCAGGGGCAACTTTGCGGGTAATCATGGCGGCGGGGAAATTCCACGGGGTAATCGCTGCGCAGACACCGATGGGTTGCTTTAACACCACGTAGCGTAGGTCTTTGTTGGTGCTAGGGATGATGTCGCCATAGATGCGTTTGCCTTCTTCGGCAAACCAGCGGATAAAGCTATTGGCATAGCCGATTTCACCGCGCGATTCGGTGATTGGCTTGCCTTGCTCAGCGGTCATGATGGTCGCCAAATCTTCTTTATTTTGGTCGATTAAATCCGCCCATTTGTTTAAAATAGCTGCGCGCTCGTTGGCGGTTTTTTGTGCCCAGTCTATTTGCGCTTTGTGGGCAATGGCGACGGCGTCGACGACTTGGGATTTTTCTAGGCTGGGTATGGTGGCAATCACTTGGTTGTCAAATGGATTGGTGACATCAATGGTAGTACGATCCGTTGCATCTAACCATTGGTTGTCAATGAGGGATTGGGTTTTGAGTAAGGTTGGGTCTTTAAGTGGTAGCATCAGGATTTCCTGTTCGTTATGTTGTTATGAGGATATTGTAAACTTTTTTATGATAAGCAGGTCAATGCCGTTTATTATAAGCTGATAACAGCTACCTGCAATAGCGTCATTATGTTGCAGCAGCTGTCTAGGTGGTAAAAATTGCAGCAAAGATTAGAGAGTAAATGGCATAAATAATTGCATAAAAATACAAACCGAGTCGGTTACGTCAACTCGGTTTTGATTCTTTCATCGCATTTGAGGCTACTGGCTCAGCAGCGGTATGCATTTGACTGCATGAGTCTGTGAAAATTGCCGCTGCTTTAAAATTTTTATTGAAAATCTTTCTCACTGCGCTGTTGGCAAATGCCGCTGCATAAAATCATTGACCTTGTTAAAGGTGGGATAAAAAGACTGTAACGGTGCTGCCAAACCAATGACGACGCCTACATGAGTGGCAGGGACTTGCACCCGTTCCACGTTGCCGCCTGCTTGGGTCAGCGCTTTTTGTAGGCTATCAGCATTTTGTGGGTAGACAATCATATCTTTACTACCTGTGACCAACAAATGCGGGGGTACATCTTGGCGGATATGATACACAGGCATCACTTGCTGGCGGGTGCTATCAGCTGGAAAGGCAACTTTGGTAGTACCGCTACGAAAATCGTAATCATACGGCCCTGCTAGTCCAATCACGCCTAATATTGCCTTGTTGGGAATGCCGGTGGTTTTCCAAAAACGGCTATCATCCACCGCAGATACCACATTAAACGCCCCTGCAGAATGCCCCATGACAAACAGCTGATTAGGATTGCCGCCATATTGGGCGATATTGCGATACACCCAACCCATGGCGCTGGCTGTATCGAGCACATAATCTGGGAATACGTTTGCAGGGGCTAAGCGATAATCCACCACCACTGTGGTGTAGCCCGACTTGGCAAACTGCTTACCGACAAAGCCATAGGTTTGGCGTTTGCCATGTTGCCAGCTGCCCCCGTATACAAATATCAACACAGGGTGACGCTGACCGTCTGCCGGGGTATAAATATCGAGTTGTTGGCGGGTATCTGTGCCATAGGCAATATTTTTGATGGTTTTAATACCATTTGACACAGTGCTAGTGCTATCAGCTTTTGCGGCGATTGGTGCGTTTTTTGTCGCCATGGCCTGACAGCCTGTCAAACTTAACCCCACAAGGGCTATAACCGCAGCAGTTCCAAGTTTGTATTTATTCAAGCGGACGGTGGCGGATGACGGGTGTTTTGTAGCGTGGGTCGATGAATTTGACATAGGTTTCTCTTTGTTAAGGGTTTCTCTTTTTTAAGGTTTTTGCTTTTTTAAATAAGTAAGTTTTCAAGTTAGGACGTTAAATTTGAAATGATTAAATATTTATGTAAGAAAATGGCTTTTTGTTAAGTATAATCGCTTATAAGCGTTAATCAAATGCCTGCTGTAGTGAATTGGTAAAAGCGGTAACCTTATGTTGGATATCGTTATGTGTGATGCTATTTATTATTTAACCTACACCAGTAAAATCACCTTACTAGGCGCGATTAATCCGTTTACTTTCAAAACTATCGAGGGGATTTCTAGGCAAAACAATCATACCCAACACATCACGGGATTTTTGCTATTCAAAAATGGGCATTTTTTTCAATATTTGGAAGGGGATAAGGCATTGGTCACTCATCTGTACCAAAATTTACTTAAAGATTATCGCCATAAAAATTTAAAAATAATTACCGAGGGTCATCGGGAGCAGCCGCGGTTCAAAAAATGGGATATGTACTGTATTGACATTGATAAGGATGTGAATAATTTATCCATTAGCCGACTATTTCAAGCGTTTACCCCCACCGATTGGCAGTCATCGGAAGTAAATGAGCTAATCACAGATATGCAAACACAGCATCATAAAAATAATTAAATTTTTTACCCTAAAAAAATTTATAAACTTTAATTTATTTTTGTATGAATTAAGGGTTATACTTTAGTTTAGATAGATGATGCTAAATTAATCATAACATTAAAAAATTATTATGCTACACTCAAAGTAACATATAAAGAGTATGGCTGAGGAGTTCTACGATGATGTCTCCCCCTACTTACTACCTGACTTATACCAGTTCACTTACTTGGTCAGCCGCTTTAAAGCCCAGCACATTTACCCAAATTTATCAAAGTGCCAAAGATAACAATCAAAAAACAGGCATCATGGGTTTTATCCTATTTAAAGATGGTCGCTTTCTGCATTTTATGGAAGGTAGTGAAATGTATATAGCGAATTTGTACCTCGCTATCACCCATGATAAACGCCACCATAAAATTCATCTTATCCATCAAGGTACCACCCCTGCTAAACGCTTTAAGCAATGCGATATGCTATGTGTGACACCCGGCATATCCCATACAACCCCAATGATTAGCGAGCTGTTAGCAAAGTTTGAAACCTACCAATGGCAGACCGAACAGGTCGAGCAATTACTCAATGACATGGTCGCATTCTATGAGCGCGATGATGCTGATATTGCGCCCTACCAAGTCAAAGCAGGAAGCTATATCGGCGCCATCATCAAACACCATGTCAAAAAACACCTTTTTTTTCACGCTTACTGTCATCACGGTTCCATGGTTGGTGATATTTATGTTGTTAATTGAGCTGTAGATTTTTGCCAATCTAATAGTAAAAAAAGCTAACCATCAGACGTTGCTCAAGGTAACGATGCGCTTTTTAAACTCAATTGTTTCGACGTCTTTATTGGGTATTTGGTAGTCTTCACTGTAGGCTCATACCCTATCGCGTTAATCAATGTTTGCTATTAATAGTTGCTTTTTAAGAACAATAAACTGATGAAAAACATACCTAATATCAGCAGTTGAATGATTAAATATTTTTTATTCTGCTCCATAAAGCGGCGATAAATCACCGAGAAAAAACTCCCTGTTTGGGGAGTCATGCCAAGCAAATGGTTTTTTGCCATTAGTGACATCACCTCATGTACATGAGCTTGGCTCCAATGATAAATATCAAAGTCGTACACCATATCTGGAAGATTAAGCAGTTCGAGGGTTTGGGTTTTTTCGTCCATGTTATAACAATTCATCAGCCATTGCTGATAATAGCGTTTTTCTAGCTGTCCCTGGTCTAACACCACTATATCTTTATGTCGTCGGTCTTGCTTTATCGTGTTAAATAATTGTTCACATACCGCTTTTTGACCTTCAATATACTGCAAAAATTTGCCATCCTTAAACAATAAAAACCCCGTAATATGATGGTTTTGATTGTTGGACTGGGCTTGCTCGCGAATATCAGTGAATAAATTGTGGTCAAAAATTTGGGTCAAATTTATTTTACTGGCGTAAACATAATACTGAATTTGATGATTCATGACATTTTCCGAAAATTTGTGAGGGAAGCCAGTTGCAATAAATTTTCATCGGTTAAAAAAAACTTAATCTTATGACACCTAGAATTGGTCTCATAAAATTAAGCTACAATACAGTATCAAGCGCAGTGCTAAACTCTCTAAAATGGACCTGGAAATAAAATGAACTGGGAACTTGCCATTCAGCATCTTTAGGTCTGCATAAAAATTGTACTATGATACTGTCAATCCGTAGTATTTTATATAAATGGCATTCTACATAAATTTTTCAACCAAAGATACGTCAAACTTGGCTTTGGTAATCTTGTTTGCCTGCGCCAAGGCAATATCTGCATCAGTAGGTCCCGCCCATTGACACGCTTGCTGATAAAATATCGATAAGATAGTTCTAAACCCTGCTGTATCCGCATCGGTCAAGGACATTGTCAACGCACTTTGTTTGTCCCCACCAAAAAACTGATCAAAAAAGTGAATCATGGTTAAGGTTAAAGCCTGATTGGTTTCTGCCTTGCGAGCTAATAGCCCAAAACCACGAGATTTTGATGAATTATGATGCTGATGAATCGTCTGCCTGACACTGTCTAAAATTTGGCTGCCCAATAATGGTGAAAATTGCGCCGTAAAACTATCAATCAGTAACTCAAAGGCGGCTATTTGGTTAGATGTTTGGCTAGATATTGGGTCAGATATTGCGTCAGGTTTTTGGTTAGAGATAGCTACTTGACTGGGTGATGGGTGAATTACTAGCCTATTTTGCCCCAAATTAGGGATATCATGGGTTATCGGTTGGGGGTTGGCTGCACCCATTTGGTAATCACTCAGCGCTTTCATCAAACTTCGACGGATATTTGAGCGATATTCTTTGGTTTCGTTGTCTTGCGTAATTTCATGGACAAAACGCTGGATTTGGTAGGGCGTAATATCGGCATAATTTTTATGAAAGATGTCCATGGCTTTACGGATATCAGCATCTTTTAAAAACGGTGTTAACGCAGATTTAATAGTAGCTTCTTTGTTCATGACGGTGCCAAATATTTAAAGTTAATAAAATTACAATGGACGCAAATGACTGTGGTGGGTCGGGTACCTGTGACGACAGAGCAGACAGGTACCGCAAAAATTTAAAACTAGTGCCGCTCAGTTAGCGTTTGCTGACTAAATAAGCTATCTTGGAATTCAGGGTAAGCCCCTTCGGCATGTTCGGTAAAGTCGAGCCCGCGTTGCTCATGCTGTGCAAGTACGCGAAGACCGATTGTTTTTTCTATCACAAAATACACCACCATACCCAGTCCAAACGACCAAACAAACATTGCCGCGATGCCCATCAGCTGTACAATGATACGATGGGTGCTCAATAAATCACCTTCATAAAACAGCCCTGCTGCCAGCGTACCCCACACACCGCCGCCCACATGCACGGCAACGGCATACACCGCATCATCCATTTGAACATTGTCCAATAACCGCTTCACCGCCAAATACGCCAAACATGCACCAACACCGGTAACAATCGCATACACAGGCGACATGGTCGCACAGCCTGCGGTAATGGCGACCAATCCTGCAAGGCTGATATTGACCGTATCACTCAATAAAATCGCCTTACGCATCACCCCTGAAATCAGCAAATAAGCCGTCACCGCACTCACCCCTGCTAGATGGGTATTTAGCATGATTTTGCCCAAGTTGCCTGAGCTGGTCAGTGTAGAACCTGCGTTAAATCCAAACCACGCCAACCATAGGATAAAGCCGCCCAATGTGACCAGCGTGAGATTATGACCGGCAATCAAACGCGGCGTGCCATCAGGGGCAAAGCGACCAATACGCGGTCCAAGGACGATAATACCCGCGAGCGCTAACCACCCACCGACAGAGTGCACCACCGCAGAGCCGGCAAAATCAATAAATCCAAGCTCGGTGAGCCAGCCTTGACCGCCATAATAGCCACCCCATGCCCAACTTGCTACGACGGGATAAATCAATCCGCAAGTCATCAACGTACCAATTAGATACCCTGAAAATTTAATGCGCTCCGCCATCGCACCACTGGCAATGGTGGCGGCGGTGGAGGCAAACATCATCTGAAAAAACAAATGTGCCCATTGCATATTGCTAAGCTGCTCTGGTAAAAACTCGCTTTGACCCACGTAACCTGTGGGGTTGTTGCCTGCCATCAAACCGTAGCCCAAGATATAAAAAATTAACCCGCCAATCGCCATGTCGGTGTAGTTTTTCATCAACACATTCACGGTATTTTTACTACGCACTGAGCCTGCTTCAATGAGCGCAAAGCCCGCCTGCATAAAGAACACCAGCAAACCACCAATAACTACCCACATCACATTTTGGTAGTCATATAGCTGCTCATTGGTGGGCGTCGCAGCGTACACCGAGGAATGTTGATAAAAAACCATCACGGATAATAGCCATTTATAGGCTTTATTAAACCGTTTACTGGTATGCCGTTGAACCGTATTGTTTAATTTTCTCATGAAGCTTTTGCCCTTATGCTCTTATGCCCTCGATAAAAAACTATCGCTCAAGTATTAATCAGTTTTGCCAAGACAAGGAATGCAAATTGTGTACCAAATAAGAAAATGATTAAAAAATAGCGGGTTTTGACAACGCATAAAAAAGCGCTTTAAGCCGTGATGACTTAAAGCGCTAATAGTTGAGGTTAATGGCTATAAGGACTCGTTATCTGAAGTCTTACCTGTTTTATGGATATCTTCAGTGGGATTGCCTTCTGTCACCGTACCATCATTGGTGGGATTATCGTCCTTAGCTTTTGGATTAAAGGCTTTATTACGCGCATCGGCATTTTCAAGCCACAGCGCGTTTAAAATCGCCAATAATACCGCAAACCCCAATCCTAATATCCACGCAAAATACCACATTGTGTTCTCCTATTGAGTTGCCTTGATTTGGGTCAGTAAAGTGAATGCTCTTGCTCTCGAACATAAGCCTTGGTCACTTTACCGCGCATCACGTTATATGCCCAGCTGGTGTAGCCTACAATCATCGGTAATAACACCACCACGACAAACAACATAATCATCAAGGTAAGATGACTCGATACACTGTCCCAAACCGTCAAGCTTGAACGTGGATCGCTAGAGGATGGCATGACAAACGGAAACAGCGCCACCCCTGCCGTCATAATTACACTAAGCACAGCAATACTGGAGGCAATAAATGCGGTCAAGGTTTTACGCGCTTTTAGCAATATTGCCGTGACAAGCGGCATGATGACACCAAGTGCAGGAAATGCCCATGCCAGTGGATACTGATGATAATTTGCCATCCATGCGCCCGCTTGACGCGTCACCTCTTTATTGAGCACATTTGGTAAGGCTTGGGGGTCAATGGGGCTGGTGATATGATAGCCGTCAATCGATTGTATCCATACCCCTGCCAGCACAAACAACACTGCCATTACCATACTACTGATAGCAGCGTAGTTAAGAGTACGATTTTGTACCTCATCGAGGGTGCGATGCGCTAAATATGCTCCCCCTTGCATAATCAACATAGACGCACTAATCAAGCCACACAGTAGGGCAAATGGATTAAGTAATGCCCAAAATGAGCCTGTGTAAGTCGATACCAAATGGTTGTTAAAACTAAAAGGCACGCCTAAAAACAAATTACCAAATGCCACGCCAAACACCACAGCCGGGATAAATGAACCCACAAACAACCCCCAGTCCCACGCTTTGCGCCAGGTTGGATTGTGTATCATACTGCGATATTTAAACCCCACCGGGCGGAAAAATAACGCCCACAATACTGCCATCAACGCCCAATAAAAACCGCTAAAGGCAGTGGCATACACCATCGGCCATGCCGCAAAAATCGCGCCACCTGCCGTGATAAACCATACTTGGTTACCCTCCCAGTGCGGACCAATGGTATTGATAATCACCCGGCGCTCTTCATCATCTTTGCCGACAAAAGGCAGTAACGAACACACGCCCATATCATGCCCATCCATGATAGCAAACCCAATGAGCAGCGCACCGACCAATAACCACCAAATAATTTTGAGTGTTTCATAATCAAACAACATGATTCACCTCGGCTGTATCATGGGGCAAATTTAATGAAGGACTCACGTGCACCTTGTGAGTATCTTCGCCGTAGTATTTGCCTGTACCTAGACTCGCAGGTCCTTTACGGGCATATTTCACCATCAAGTACATTTCAATCATCAGCAGCACCGTATAAAAACCAACAAATCCCGCCAGCGAGGCATACACATTCGCCACGCTAATGTTGGAGGTTGAAAAATAGGTTGGCAACATGCCATAAATCGTCCAAGGTTGACGCCCATACTCGGCAACAAACCAACCAAATTCCGCAGCAAGCCAAGGCGCAGGCAGCATCAATAATGCCCAACGTAACAGCCAAGGTTTTTGGATAAAGTTGCCTTTGACACTTGACCAAAGACTAATCGTAAACAATGCCAACAATAAAAAGCCCAAACCTACCATGGCACGAAATGACCAAAACATCGGGATAATAGGTGGAATAGTGGCATCGGTGGCCTGTTTAATCATTGCCGGCGTGGCTTTGCTGACATCTGGCGAATAGCGTTTGAGCAATAACCCAAAGCCCAAGTCTTTTTTTACCTTTTCAAACTCCGCCACTGTCACAGGATTTGGGGTTGAACCTGGAGGCGCACTGCGTAATTGATCCAGTAGCACCACCGCTTTTTGACCATTGATGATACGTTTTTCATTGATAATTTTGATGTCATGGATGCCCAAAATCGGGGTATCTAGCGAGCGCGTCCCAATTAAGCCCATCACATACGGAATTTGCACTGCCCAGTTGTTTTTTTGCTCGGCTTGGTTGATATCGGCAATCAAATTAAAACTGGCAGGCGCAGGCTCGGTTTCCCACATCGCCTCTATCGCTGCCATTTTGGTTTGCTGTGCCAAGCCGATGGAATATCCCGACTCATCACCCAGCACGATGGTGCTACAAATCGACGCAAAACCAAATGCCGCCGCGACTTGAAAGCTGCGTTTGGCAAATTCGACATCGCGTTTTTTGAGCAAATACCACGCTGAGATGGCAAGCACAAAGGTCGCTCCCACCGTATAGCCGGCAGAGACGGTATGTACGAATTTGTTCTGCGCCTCAGGGTTAAATAATACTGCCGCAAAATCGGTCATTTCCATGCGCATAGTCTGGTAACTAAACTCTGCGCCAACTGGATTTTGCATCCACCCATTGGCAATCAAAATCCACAACGCGGATAGATTGGTACCCAGTGCCATCAACATAGTCACCAGTAAATGCTGTCCGCGCGACAGTCTATCCCAACCAAAGAAAAACAGTCCGACCATGGTCGATTCTAAAAAAAATGCCATCAAGCCTTCAATGGCAAGCGGCGCACCAAAAACATCACCGACATATTGTGAGTAGTACGCCCAGTTGGTACCAAACTGGAATTCCATGGTGATGCCGGTGGTGACACCCAAGGCAAAGTTGATGCCAAACAGTTTACCCCAAAAACGCGTCATGTCTTTCCACACTTCTTTGCCTGTCATCACGTACATGGATTCCATGATGACCAGCAGCCACACCATGCCCAGTGTGAGGGGTACAAATAAAAAATGATATAACGCCGTGACTGCAAATTGCAGACGGGAGATATCGACGAGATGTTCTGTTATCATGTTGACTCCTTGGTTTGACAACCAATTCAGATGTCAATTACCCTCATGCGTGGTTTAAAAAAGGGTAATTTTTTATTTACAAACATTATATAAATCACCTGAATTCGACATAAGAAAGGATAAAAAAAAGAAGCCCAACATGCTAAAGTAAGTTCACCACAAACACCTTTAAC
>NZ_JBIQEC010000080.1:0-565 GCF_045370505.1 Moraxella sp. 179-F 1C4 NHS
TCGGTTAATGTCGGGGGGGGGGCGGACACGATACGCGGGGCCCGCCCCGCCGGTGCACTAGAACACCCCGTCGCAGTGCTGTGCAGGACTCTACCGAATTCTTCGAACCCGTGTTCGAAGACCGGCGTGGGCCCCAGACGGTCCCGGGGCCGCAGACCGTGCCGCGGCCGGACCGCCGGCACCCGGACGCGCCGGCGTCACTGCCGGGCGCGACGGGGCCGGGCGGAGCCGCCCATACCGCCGGACGGCACCGGGTCCCCCCGACCGTCGACGTGGATCTCGTGGACCCGCCGACCGCGCGCGTCGAACGCCTCCAGCCGCCAGTGCTCCCCCTCGTCCAGCCGGGGCAGCACCACGGGCGGACCGAGGTGCTCCACCTGGTCCACGACGTCCTCGCCGAGCATCCGGGACAGGGTGCAGGCGTGCCCGTCGTCGGCCTCTCCCGGGAAGGCGGCCCAGTCCACCCGTGAGAGCCCGCCGGGCTCGGCGGTGACCAGGACGTCCGGCCCGTCCGAGTCGTCGCCCCGTTCATGCGCCAGCAGCGCGTCGATGTCCGTCGCCACGG
>NZ_JBIQEC010000081.1:0-558 GCF_045370505.1 Moraxella sp. 179-F 1C4 NHS
TAGGCTGTGTCCTCAATTCACTTTAACATGAATAATGATGCAAGCGAGGTAAATCATTGACTCAAAATTACGAGCTAACTTCTCATATCTGGTGGCAATGCTGCGAAACTGCTTTAACCTTGCGAACATATTTTCGACTAAATGCCTAAGTTTATATAAATAGCTGTCAAAGTCTGGATTAGGCTGTTTAGCATTCTTACGTTTTGGTATGATAGGTTTCATTTTGTGCTTACGAGCTTTATCTCGTATGGCATCTGAATCATAGCCCTTGTCAGCAATTAGATATTCGCCAGTACCAACTAATTCAATTAACTCTGGTGCAACTTGACTGTCGTGGACTTCACCCCCAGTGACTTTAAAATCGAGCGGATATCCATCGGCATCACAACATAAATGGATTTTTGTAGTTCTTCCACCGTGGCTTTGTCCAATTGCTCTATGTTCACCAATCCTAGCTCCACTTGCATGCTGATGACACCGTATGTAACTTCCGTCAATGAATACCCATTCTGTATCAGCTTCTTTTCGTAAGCTAAAAAAAAATTCTGCCACAATCCA
>NZ_JBIQEC010000082.1:0-554 GCF_045370505.1 Moraxella sp. 179-F 1C4 NHS
GGGGTTAAAGCCACCAAGCGATTTGACTTTAACGCAAAGATGAAATGCTTGTTAGCTTTACGAATATGTTTGAATGTCGCTTTGGCTGAAAACCAAGAATCGGCTAATACATAGTCGAATTTGACTTGGTTTTTGATTGCCCTATCAAACATATCAAGCAGTCGCTGATTTTTGGTTTTATCACTTTTACGTTTAACCTTGCCTTTGTCATCGGTAAAGACATTGGGTTTGGTGATGATGTCAAAGCTTAAGGGTATGTCGATATCTTTGCGATGATACAGACAGTTAAGCAGGTTAATGCCTTTAACATTTTTGTTTTGGGTGTGGTCGTAGTGCCAGCAGTTGATGTCGTCGACGCTTGTGTGCGGTTTGGGCTGTATGGTGTCATCAAAGATGAGATAGCCGATGGCATTGGGTGTGGCATTTTCATGCTGTCTTAGCATGGGTTTAATCAGTTGCCATTGTTCTTTGGCGGTGAGTGTTTCACTGTTTAGAAAGCGGGTGATGCTGTCATGGTAGATGCTCCCTTGTAGTAGATTGGCAAGTCCTGTGGC
>NZ_JBIQEC010000014.1:0-66122 GCF_045370505.1 Moraxella sp. 179-F 1C4 NHS
AGATAGACCTCTTTTCTTAAGGGCTATTCTATCTTATTTGCTGCAATTTTTTGGTCTAGTTTTCGGGGAGTATTATACATTGCCATTGAAACAGTTACCACAAGGTTTAAGATATTTTGTTGTTCACGGGTTAACAGATGCTGGGCGGTCGCCACGCTAAACAGTACAAACGCAAATTCCCCGCCTTGCGCTAGCGTCACCCCAAGACGGATACTGCTTTCGTTTTTGTTGCCCATGAGCCGCGCAATGATTGTCAGCACCACAAACTTAATGAGCATCAGCAATACTGCCAAACCAATGATGAGAAAGGGCTTGGCGACAATTAATTTTACGTTGGTGAGCATGCCAACTGACATAAAAAACAGCCCAAGCAGCAACCCCTTAAATGGCTCAATACTTGCCTCTAACTCGTGGCGGTATTCGGAGTCAGCCAGTAGCACCCCGGTTAAAAATGCCCCAAGTGCCATTGACAAGCCTATATAATTCATCAATAGCGACACACCCAGTACGATAAACAACGCCGTGGCGGTGAGCAGCTCGGTGGCGTTACTAGAGGCCACGAACTTAAAGAAAGGACGTACCACAAACCGACTGACAAATATCATGCCAGCAAAAATACTGATGACTTTGGCAAAATAAATCCAATCGTAATTTTGCTCTTGCGCGCCCGACAAAAATGGCAATGCGGCAAGTAAAGGAATAACCGCGATATCTTGAAACAATAAAATAGTAAAGGCTTGTTGACCATGCGTGGTGGCAAGCTGCTTCTTTTCACCCAATAACTGCAACACAAACGCCGTTGATGACAGCGCCAAGCCAAAACCGATGACAAAGCTATTTGATAGCCGAATATCTAAAAAATACCACGATAGCAGCATCAGCACCACGCCCGTGACAATCACCTGCAGCCCGCCTAACACAAAAATCTGTTGCCTAAGTGCCCAAAGCCGAGAGGGCTGTAGCTCTAAGCCAATAATAAATAATAGCAGCACGACCCCAAATTCAGAAAAATGCAGCAAGTCATCGGGGTTACCCGCAACTTTTAAAAAACTTGGACCCAGTAGCAAACCGGTAAACAAATAACCCAATACCGTGGCGATACCAAAACGCTTTGCAAGCGGTATCAAAATCACTGCCGCACCCAAAAAGATAGTTGCGTCAAGCATCATAGAACTATCAGCACTGGCGGCAAGCACAAACATACAAAACCTCAATATTTTTAATTTTTGACAAAAATTTTCCAAATCCCGTTATCGGCAATCGCATTTTTATAGGCGTCATTGCGTTTCTTACGGGGAGTTTGCCGACTGTCCACCACTTTAAAGTCTGCTAACGTTTGAATCACCAAACCTGTGCGATAAAAACGAATCCGTTCAGGCTCTAGCAATTCACCTTTGGGATTGCGACAAAACACATAAGCACGTAAATCAATAAATTCACGATGCGCCACCAGCCGCACGTCTTCGCCTTTGGCTAAGGCATTTTCCATCGCCATCAACTGGGCATCCTCATACGGACCGCATTTTTCAACCAGTGCACCCACCGAGCCAAAATTTTTGGACTCTTTGGCTTTGGTACGGGTCAAATGTAGTTTTTGCACATGATAAATAAACTGCGGTATCTCAAGGCTTGCGGGTAATGGCAGATAATCAGGCGGCAATCCTGCCGAAGGATAAAACCCTTTGGCGCGGTCAATCAAAGCTTGCCAGGTTTGCTCATAGCTTTGCACCTCTGCCAAATTGCCTGCATAAATAGGCAAATCTTGAATTTGGGTGAGATAGGGCGGCGGAAAAAAATTGTCCCGAAACTGGGCAATATCGGCTTGCAAGGTGGAGAGCAATAACTTGACCTGTTTTTTATGCGCCTTTTCATCAACCAGCAATGCTGAGGGATTGCTATTATCTGAGTTGTCTGAGCCATCAGATTGGGTGAGATGCAAGTTGGGTGCCACAAAAGGTGCAGAACGGTGTGTCATACGCGTTTACCTCCAGTAAGCTAATGATTTTTATATAGATTTAATAGAAACTTAAATAGATATTAAATACAGATGTTTAATTGTTTGGCAAACGTTTAGCAAGCGTTTAGCAAACAACGCTTGCCACAGCATGGTGCTGATTCATCCTAACATATTTAGCCTAAGTAATGCGCACTATTACGCAATTAATCGTAAGAAAAGTTAAGCAAGCAAATAGCAAACCCCACAAAATAAAAACTAAAAACGCTCAGCGGCAACATCCATTTTTTGGCACCTTGGGTCAAAAAGTCGGTTAGTGCGCGTGCGCATGGACAGGAGGTGCGCTAGTAATATCACAATTAAACTGCGCGGAGTGCGCATGCAAATCACTTTCAAATTGAATGGTACTGTGCCCAATGCCTAAATGCTGTAACTCATGCTGTAAGTCTGATAATAGTGCATCAGTCTGCTGCAGGGTAAGCGAGCTTGGGACGATGATATGACAAGATAAGCTATGTAAGCCGCTGGTAATCGTCCAAACATGTAAATCATGAACCGATAAGACGTTTGGGTGGGCAGAGAGGGTTTTGATAATAACGCTTTGGTCAATATGATTGGGCGCGCCTTCCATCAAGATATGGGCGGCGTTTTTGACAACAGCATAACCACTACGAACAATCAGTAGCGCCACCAAAATACTTACTGCCGCATCTGCCCACACCCAGCCAAACAGCATAATCATAATAGCAGCAATAATTGCAGCCACCGAGCCTAGCAAGTCACTTAATACATGTAAATAAGCGCTTTTCATATTGAGATTATCAGTATCACCACCGTGCATCAGCTTCGCCACCACCAAATTGACGATAAGCCCAATAGTACTGATAATTAGCATACCCGTAGTGGCGATTTGTGGCGGCTGCTGAAAACGCAGTACGGCTTCATAGATAATACCTGCACTGATAATCAGTAGCGTCAGACCATTGATGAGTGCAATCAAAATCTCAAAACGGCGATAACCAAAAGTTTTATGGGAGGTAGCAGATTTTTTACCGATGATAAACGCAAACAAAGTCATGGCAAGTGACACCGCATCACTAAACATATGACCTGCATCTGATAACAACGCCAAACTGCCAGTAATATAACCGCCGATGACTTCAACAATCATATAGCTTGCAATGATAGCAAACGCTATCGTGATGATACGCTGATTATCCGTATGACTATGACTATGAATGTGGTCAGCGTCATCATGGCGGTGATTGTCGCCATGACAATGCGCATTAGGCTGCTCATGATGTGGCACATGAGGGTCGTCAAGGTGCGCGTCAGTAGGCGGCTTTGAATCTTGAAGCGGTTTTGGGGTCATTGTTATTTACTTACCCTAATTAATGGCAAAAATTAGCTAAATTGTAGCCCAATCAGCGACTTGAAAAAAGCCCATTTAAACATCAGCATGAAATAAGCGCTTTAGCAAAAGCAATGGTTTTACAAGTCAGGTTAAGACCAACTCATCGGATCAATGTCAATCGATAGTCTGGCATACTTTGCCGATGGCAAGGCAATTGTCTGTCGCCACCAGTCCGACAACAGCTGCTGGCGAACGTGGCGTGTTTTGGTCAAAATCAATAAATGCGAGTGATAGCGACTGTTTTTCTTTGCCATCGGCGCATCCATCGGGCCATTAATCGCAATACCCAAGGCTGTCATCTGTTGGCGTGATGGCAATAGCGCAATCGCTTGATGCAAAATTTGCTGATTGTTTTCTAACGATTTGCTTTCCACCCGTACCAAACAAGCGTAAGTAAATGGCGGCAATCCCAACATGCGCCGCTCAACCAATAATTGCTGGGCAAAACTCAGATATCCTTCACGTACCAAAGTCAGTAACGCAGGATTTTCAGGTTGTAGGGTTTGTATCAGTACCAGACCTGCTTTATCGGCACGACCTGCACGACCTGCCACTTGGATAATCAGCTGGGCGGTATGCTCAGGAGAGCGAAAATCTGACGATAAAAAACCACGGTCAGCATTGGGAATTGCCACCAACGTCACATTGGGGAAATGATGCCCTTTTGCCACCATTTGCGTGCCTACCAAAATGGCTTTGGGGTTATCAGCAATACGCTGATACACTTGCTCCCAACTGTTTTTTTTACGCGTGGTATCGCGGTCAATCTGAATCACAGGCACATCGGGGAAAAGCTCAGTTAACCCTTCAACCATCCGCGCCGTACCCATGCCCACAGGGTCAAGATTGCTACTACCACAGCTGGGGCAATGGTTCGGGATGGCTTGCTGCCAATCGCAGTGGTGGCATTTTAGCATTGCCACTGGCTGAAAATGCACTGTCAAATGCGCATCACAGCGCGGGCAGTCTGCTTGCCAGCCACAAGCATCACACAATAAGATGGGCGCGTAGCCACGACGGTTTAAAAATACCAATACTTGCTCATCTTTATCCAACGTTTGCCGAATGGCTTGAATTAAACTTTGCGCCAAACCGTTTTGCCATGCCTGTTGGCGCGCATCAATCAGCTGCATGATGGCAGGTTTGGCATCGCCTGCACGCTGGGTCAAAGTAAGCTCGGTAAGTTTACCTTGTTGTACCAGATACAGGCTTTCAAGTGATGGCGTCGCGGTGCCCAAAATTACCGGACAATTAAGCTGAAACCCCCGATAGAGCGCCACGTCACTGGCGTGATAGCGCAGTGAGTCTTGCTGTTTGTAAGATTGGTCATGCGACTCATCGACAATAATCAGCCCTAAATTGGCAAATGGGTATAACACTGACGAACGCGTACCGATAATAATTTGCGCATAGCCCAGTCGGCATTGTTGCCAGCCATCAAGCCGCACGGTGTCATTAAGTCCTGAATGTAGCATCAATACTTGGGCTTCAAATCGTTCGGCAAATCGCTGTCTGGTCTGTGGGGTCAGCCCAATTTCTGGCACTAAGATAAGCACTTGTTTGCCTTGTGCCAGTACCGTTTGCATCACCTGCAAATACACTTCGGTCTTGCCACTTCCCGTAATGCCATTGAGCAAAAAACCTTCATAGTGTGGCTGCTGGCAGGCATGGGTGATTTTTTGCACCGCTTGTTGTTGCTGTACATTTAAGGTGAGCGGCATGGTGGCAAGCTTAGCAAGCTTGGGTAAAGATGGCATTTGATAAACAGGCGCAATCAGACCTTTTTGCTCAAATTTTTTTAAATAAGCGGGTTCAACGCCATTGTCTATCAGCTCAAACTCAGTTACAAGCTTTGTGTCATTGCGATTCGAATTACCATGCGAGTTGATAACCAATTCACATAAAGCAAATTGTTGGCGTTGTTTTTTTGCACTGGCGGAAAAATCCGCGTCAGTGGCATCGCGTAATTGTCGCCAGCATAATTGTCGGTAGTCGAGCGTCATTCCTTGGCGAATTAACGTCGGCAGCATGACAGCGAACACATCGCCAAGCGGATAGCAGTAATAAGCAGATAGCCAATAAGCGAGTTTTAGCAAAGCCTTATCGACAATCGGCACTTCATCAAGTATGTCCAATACAGGTTTAATCGCATTTTGCGTAAGCTGACTGTGCTCAATATGCGCCACCACAATGCCGACCAATTTGCGCGCACCAAACGGTACTCGGACGCGGCAGCCAATCGCGGGCAACGCATCGCCCACAACGCGATAATCGAACACCGAATCAATGGGCACAGGTAAAGCAACTTGGATTAGCAAAACACACCTTTAAAAATTGTTGTAGGGATGAATTATAGCCCAATTCTAGGCATTAAACTGTGGTCAGATGGGCAAAAATTTGACATAAAAAAAGGCAAGTCTTGTAACTCACCTTCCATTTGAGCGGGTTAACATTATAAAACCAAAATCGCTTCAATTTCGACCACCGCACCTTTTGGCAAGGCAGCCACTTGCACCGCGGCACGGGCAGGGTAGGGGGCAGTTAGGCGCGTCGCAAAAATCTCATTTAAGGCCGTAAAATCTGCCAAATCGGTGAGCGAAACATTAAACTTCACCACATTGGCTAACGAACCACCTGCGGCTTGGCAGATAGCCTCGATGTTTGACATCACTTGGTTGGCCTGCGCCACAAAACCCTCGGCTAGGGTCATGGTGTTTGGGTCGAGTCCGATTTGACCTGAAATATAGACAGTCTTATCAACTTTCACGGCTTGTGAATAAGTGCCTACCGCAGCAGGCGCATTGTCAGTATGAATGATGTCACGGCTCATATTATTTCCTATTACAGTATGATGGGTTTATAAAATATCTTTATTTTTTGGCGCAGACGTGTTCTGGCTCTGAGAAAGTAGCACTTCGTCATTCCATTGATACAGTCTTACAATATTGGGGTAGCCCAAGAAGGTACGGAGGCGCTGAATTAAGCTTGCAATCTGGTCACGGCTTTGCACCACCACAAACAGTAAAGTATAGCCATTACGCTGTTCGATATATTCAAAACCTGCTTGAGTGTCACGCACAATAAAGATTAAATCACTGATTTGCTCATCGGTTAAGTTTTGATTAATTTTTAGCGCAGCATCAAAATAAATACGCTTGGATATCTCATCCTCACTGTTAGATACCCGCCAATGTAGGGGAATCACTTGGTATTCATTGACACGGCGAATTTCATCAATTGAAAAACATTTGTGTCGATGCACCACCAAGCCATTTTTCGAAATATGCCCGACAATCGGGTCGCCATACACAGGATGACAACAGCTTGAAAACGTCATTTCCATATTGGCGGCATCCGCAATCAAGCTTTGCGGTTGGTTAGCGGCATGGGCACTGGCTTGGTTTTTGGCAAGCTGCTCTTGGGTCAATAAGCGCGAAACGGCAATCTGCGGCAGCAATTTACCTGTGGTAAACTCCGTAAAGAACGCACTTTTATCCTGTAAGCCACGCCAATCAAGTAGCAATTGCCATTGTTCATCACTCACATCAGCGAGTGAAAGATTTTGCGTTTTAAGCGCGCGCTCAAAGGCGGTTTTACCTTCGTGCTCTTTTTGCTCAGGATTTAAACCTTTTAACCATTCAAACAACGCACGGCGCGCTTTATTGGTTGCCACAAAACCCAGCCACTCCGCTTTTGGAATCGCATTGGGGTCTGTATGAATTTTGACCCTATTGCCAGTTTTCAAAATCGTACCCAGTTTGGCTTCTACGCCATTTATTTCAGCGCCGGTTGCACGGTTACCGATATGAGTACTGATAGTATAGGCAAAATCAAGCGCTGTGGAGCCGCGCGGCAACTCATAGGCATCACCGTTTGGGGTATAGCAAATAATTTTACGTTCGTGAAGATAGTCAATCAGTTTATCGACCACCGTCACCGCATCGGATGGCTGCTCTTCGATATCGCTTTCATTGTCAGCAATCAAGTTTTGCAGATTGCGTAGAGACGCCTGAATCACTGACTGGCTAAGTGGCGATGCTGCTTCACCCATCAAAATCCCTAAACGGGTGGTTTTGAGCATGGTTTTAGTCAAAATGACGACTTTGATGGTGTCATGATCGTTTTTATAGGTAATGGTCAGTGATTGGTTGCCCCCCGCACGCGGATGGCGGATATTGTCTTCGATACACTCAGGCGCAATTTGGTATTTATTGATAAAATACTTGGCGATTTGGTCGCAGTCTTCCACTTTATCCATGACCAGCATAAATTCATAATGCCACAGCAAATCGGTGATTTCGCCGCGATTTTTAAAAAACTGGCGAAACAAGGTCACACGGTTATCGACATCTTTGACATAACCTTTAACATCCAGTCGGCTCAAAACGATATTTAAATAATTATGAATAGCTTCTTGTTGAAAGGTGCGCCCCAAGCCATGCTGCATAAGCTTATCGGATAACTTGTTATACATAGGCGCATTTAGGCTGCGATAACATAAAATCTCGATATAGTCGGCTAAATCATTAAGCCCCAGGGTACGAGCAAACGGCACATAAAAATCCAACGTTTCTTGTGCGGTTGCCTGTTGTTTTTTCTCAGGCACCGCTTCGATGGTGGTCATATTGTGCAAGCGGTCAGCCAATTTGACAATCAACACGCGCGGATCTTCTAGCGTTGCGGTAATAATGCGATAAAAAGTCGCGGCTTTATTGATGTGTTTTTCATTGGAGGATTTTAATTTGGTGACACCATTGACGATTTGGGCAACTGCCTTGCCAAACTCTCGGGTCAAATCTTCTTCAGTGGTAGGTGTATCTTCAACGGTATCATGCAAAATTGCCGCCACAATGGTATCGACATCCATGCGAAAACTACCCAAAATCTCCGCTACCGCCATAGGGTGGGTGATATAAGGCTCACCTGATTTGCGTTTGTCTTTGATATGGGCTTGGTCGCCAAAGGCACAGGCTTTGAGAACAATTTGCTGTTCGGCATCATCCAAATAATCCAATACACGCATTAGGTCAAACTGTGCAATATCCACATCAGGATGGCTTAATTTTGGTAAAGTTGATATATTCAAAAAATGTGCCCTCAACGTACGATCGATAGGTTTAACCTGCTAAAAAATTCATATTGTCCTGGTCAGCAGTTAACTCTATCATAAAAAACGGTTGGATAAAAATAGCTGGTATCAAACCAGCTAAAGTTAGTAAAAACGTATTATAAAGATATCTTAATTATTCGCAAAATTACCGCGAATTGTCAAGCTAAGTTACATATAATTCCACGTTTCATTCAATTAAAAAGTCACCTAAAAAAGGTGACTCTTTATAAAATAATAGTCGCTAATTATTAACAGTGGCTTAAGCTAGCGTTAGAATCCATGACCACTTGAAATACTTAAATCAACATGGTGAAATTTGTTAGGCAATTCGCGCTCAGGTTGGTTTAAGATTTCTTTAGTCACCAGTCCATCAGCGATTTCGCGCAGGGCAAGTACGGTTGGTTTATCATTTTCACGCTCAACCATAGGTTCTGATACACCGCGTGCGATTTGGCGCGCACGTTTACTGGCAACAAGAATTAAATCAAAACGGTTGTGGATATTTTCTAGACAATCTTCTACAGTGACACGTGCCATGACTATGGTTATCCTATTCAAAACTAAAAAAGTAATTGATTATTTTAACAAAATTAAACCCATATTGCCAGTAACAATGCACTAATCCAAGATTTTTAACCCTGCTTTGTTTTCACGTTTTGGACGTTGTGTATCGGTGGACTTGGCTGGTTGACTGGCGTTGATTTCAGATTGCGGGGCATTATCGTATTCCGTTGGGTCAAAGAACATGCCTTGTGAATTTTCTCTGGCATAAATCCCCATCACCGCTTGCATCGGTACCCATAATTCTTGCGAAACACCGCCAAATCGCGCATGAAAATTAATAAAATCATTATTAATGACCAAATTACCTGTGGCACGGCTGGCGATATTAAGTACGATACGACCATCTTGCACATATTCGACAGGCACGGTGACATTGGGCTGCGTCGTATCGACCATAATATGTGGAGTTAGGTTATTGTCTTCAAGCCATTCAAAAATAGCGCGTACCATATAAGGGCGAGTCGGGGTGAGTTGAAAGTCGTTTTCCATGATGATTCTCTTATTTTAATGATTACTATTTTAAACTAGTTTTAAAGGTTGGGCGATTAAACATCCGATCCATATATTGATACAACGGACGGCACAGATGCAGCGGCAATTCAATACCCATGGGTTTTAAGCGATATAAAATCGATGACAAAATGCAATCACATACACCCATAGTATCTGAAAGAAAAAAAGCTTTATGGGCAAACAGCGGCGCTATGGTAACAAGAGATTCAGTCAGTTGCTTTCTTGCAATCTTTGCTTGGTTGACATCTAAGGTATCCTTATGGGTCAATAGCGTATCTGCCAGTTTAATCCAGTCTTTCTCAATGCGCCACCATAATTGACGGTATTGTGCCTTTTCAATCGGATTTTCAGGTAGCAGTTTGTTCTGATGATAGCGCTCTTCAAGGTATTCAAAAATAATGCGATTGTTATATAAAATCAATTCACGATGAATAAATACCGGTAGCGTGTTGTAAGGATTGATATCAGGTAAATCTTCGGCAAAATCCTCATCATCACGAATGTTCGTCTCACTAAATTCTATTTTTTTCTCAAGTAAAACCAGTCTTAATTGGTGACTCAGGTAGCCATCATCGGCATAAATCAACGGGGTGTTCGAAGTAGGGGTCAACATAGTTAAAAATAATAAGCTGTATCAGCGTAAAGGATAAGCCTAGCTTAAAATGACTGAATTAGCAATAACTGTGAAAGTTATCGTATCAACCAAGCAATAAATGCGCATAAAAAAAGGCAGCCTAAGCTACCTTTTCTTATATGAACCCTTATTTAACGTCTTTCCAAAATTCTTTATTGAGTAAGTATACTGGAATTAATAACGCAAGTAAGAATAAGATGACCCAAAAACCATATACTTTACGTTGGTGCGCTTGCGGCTCTGCCATCCACGCCATAAAGTTGACGATATCACCAATATTACGACGATATTCTTCTTTTGAGGTGTTCATTTGCATATCATGAAGGACGAACGGCATGGCAACATTCGGCAGTACGATATTGTTGGCACCCCAAGGACGACTTGGATCTTCATAGAAGGCTAACAAGTACGTATAAACCCAATCATTACCACGTAGACGGGTTTCAAGTGACAAGTCAGGTGGCTGTGCACCAAACCAAGCCTTTTGAAGCTCTGGGTCTACGCCTGCATTGATATGGTCACCGACTTGGTCAGTGGTCAGCATCAAGTATTTTTCCACCAACTCTTTTGGAATGTCCAAGTCTTTATACATTTTTGAGTAGCGAACATACTGTGCTGAGTGACAGCCTGCACAGTAACTCATGAATAATGAGGCACCACGTTGAATAGACGCTTTATTAGTCAAATCCACAGGGGCGGTTTCACACGCCAAATGCGCTTCTTTACCATCAACTGTTTTATAAGTGCCACAGCCGCCTTCGCTAGCTTGTGCGGCTGTCGCGCCCAAACCTAATGCAACTGTCAAACCCAATCCAGCAACTAATTTTTTAACCGCTTTCATTAGTGACCTCCAGTTACACGTTCAGGTGGCTGTTTGCAAGTTTCAATCGATGTATAGATTGGCATTAGCAAGAAAAACAAGAAATACAAAATAGTACAAATACGTGCCACAATCGTTGCGGTATCACTTGATGGAATTACCCCTAAGTAGCCTAAGATCAAGAAACTAACAACAAAGATAGCAAGCGCAATTTTTGACAAAATACCTTTATAACGCATTGAACGCACAGGCGATTTGTCTAACCAAGGCAATACAAATAAAATAGCAATTGATGCTGCCATCACAATAACACCCGGCAGGGCTGAACCAAACATAGATGGGGTTGCACGTAACATCGCATAAAAAGGCGTATAGTACCAAACAGGGGCAATGTGAGCAGGTGTTTTAAGTGGGTTTGCTGCTTCAAAGTTTGGTGGCTCAAGGAAGAAACCGCCGCCTTCTGGGAAGAAGAATACCACGGTAAAGAAAACGATAAAGAATACCACGATACCAATCATATCATGTACGGTGTAGTATGGGTGGAAAGCCACACCATCAAGAGGTACACCATTTTTATCTTTAAGTTTTTTGATATCGATACCATCTGGGTTATTAGAACCAACATGGTGCAATGCTACCAAGTGAACAAATACCAGACCCACTAAAATCAAAGGAATCGCAACAACGTGCAAGGCGAAGAAACGGTTTAAGGTAATACCCGAGATGATATAGTCACCTTTTACCCATTCTCCCAATGCATCACCAATAAATGGAATCGCGGCTGGTAAATTTAAAATAACCTGCGCACCCCAGAAAGACATATTACCCCAAGGTAATAAGTAACCGAAGAAACCTTCTGCCATTAAGCACAGATAGATACCCATACCGATGAGCCAAACCAGTTCACGGGGTTTTTGGTATGAACCATACAACAAGCCACGGAACATATGCAGATACACGACCACGAAGAATGCCGAGGCACCAGTGGAGTGCATATAACGGATTAACCAACCACCTTGTACATCACGCATAATGTATTCTACAGAAGCAAATGCGCCTTCTGCACTTGGGTTAAACATCATGGTTAGCCAAATACCCGTCACTAACTGATTGACCAATACCACCATTGATAATACGCCAAAGAAGTACCAAAAGTTGAAATTCTTTGGTGCGTAATACTTTGACATATGGTATTCATAAGTTTCTGTCGCTGGAAAGCGCGCATCCACCCAATGCATAAATTTCTTTGCACTCATATTATGCCCCCACCGTTAAGATAGTACCGCTGATGCTATACTCAGGAACTGGCAAATTACGAGGCGCAGGTTGACCCTTAAAAACACGTCCAGCTAAGTCATACTTTGAGCCGTGACAGGGGCATAAAAATCCGCCAACCCAGCTGCTGCCACCCAAATCTGCTGCGCCGACATCAGGACGATAACCTGGTGCACAACCTAAGTGAGTACAAACCCCTTCACACACTAGAACTTCACTATTGTCTTTTGAGCGGCTATTATTTTTGCAGTAGTCAGGTTGTAATGAACCTTCTGATTTTGGATCGGCAAGTGATGATTCTACTTTTGATAAATTATCCATCATCTCTTTGGTACGTTTGACAAGAAAAATCGGTTTACCACGATATTTGATAACAATCATTTGTCCTGCTTCGAGTTTGCTTAGGTCTTGGCTAACAGGTGCGCCCGCAGCTTCTGCTTTTGCACTTGGATACCATGAACGCACAAACGGCGTAGCAATAGCAGCGACACCGACTGCGCCCATAGCGGCAGTGGATGCGATTAAAACTCTTCGACGCTTAACGTCGACGCCTTCGGCATGGCTCATTAAGAACTCCTCCAGATTAATGAAGTGGGTAACCATATTCCCACACTGGGTTTGTGGCTATTGTAAATCAGTTGTTACAGAATTGCCACCTTAGCTGTGCCTAAATTACGCTAATTTTGCTATTTTATGCTATTTTTGCAATAAAATAAATTACCTAAGGTAAATAAAAAAGACCCTTGCAGTAAACAAGAGTCTTTTTTGTAAACGCCAAAAAACGCGGTCGATACGAGAATTTCGACCACGAAAAATATTAACGTTTTGAGAATTGGGGACGTTTACGTGCTTTACGTAAGCCCAATTTTTTACGTTCAACTTCACGCGCGTCACGAGTCACAAAGCCCGCTTCTTTAAGCGCTGGTTTTAAGGTTTCGTCTGACTCGATCAATGCACGGGTAATACCGTGGCGAATCGCGCCCGCTTGACCATTGATACCGCCACCTTTTACAGTCACATAGATATCATATTTGCTAGCAGCATCTAGTAATTCTAAAGGTTGACGAACAACCATTACTGATGTTTCACGACCAAAGTATTGATCAAGTGGTTTACCGTTGACGACGATGTTACCTGTACCCGCAGATAAGAACACACGAGCTGTTGAAGTTTTACGACGACCTGTACCGTAATTGCGTTCCATGTGTTACTCCTTAGATATCTAATACTTGAGGTTGTTGAGCAGTATGAGGATGCTCAGTACCTGAGTAAACTTTTAACTTTTTAATCATCGCATAGCCCAATGGACCTTTTGGCAACATACCTTTAACCGCTTTGTTAAGTACATCAGCGGGTTTGTGTGCGATAAGTTTAGTAAAGTTAGTCTCTCTGATACCACCTGGGTAACCGGTGTGACGGTAGTATTTTTTGTCTTGCGCTTTTTTACCAGTCACGGCAACTTTCTCAGCATTAATCACAACGATATAATCGCCTGTGTCAACGTGAGGGGTGTAAGAAGGCTTATGCTTGCCACGTAAGCGTGATGCGATTTCGCTCGCCAAGCGACCTAATGTTTTACCTTCAGCGTCGACGATGTACCAATCGTGTGTCACTTCATGTGGTTTAGCACTGATAGTTTTCATGTTTAAAAACCTTTTTGAGTTAATAGTTGAGAGTGAGTGTCTGGGAAACGAGGGCTCTCAAAATTACGAACGCATATTATAGGGATTAAGATAGTGACTTGCAATACAAGTCAAGCATTTTTAAAAAATAAACTTGCAAAAAATAGGCAACTAAAATTGCCTATTTATATCAATCGGCGTATGCGTGCACAATCAGACATTAAATCTAAAGTGCATGACATCGCCATCTTGCACGATGTAGGTTTTACCTTCAAGGCGAGATTTACCGGCCGCTGCCGCGCCTTTTTCACCGTTATATTCAATAAAATCATCAAACGCAATCACTTCGGCACGGATAAAACCACGCTCAAAGTCGGTATGAATCACGCCTGCTGCTTCTGGTGCGGTGGCACCGACTTTGACCGTCCAAGCGCGCACTTCTTTAACCCCTGCGGTAAAATACGTTTGCATATTAAGCAGCTCATAACCTGCGCGAATCACACGGTCAAGCCCTGCCTCAGTCATACCCATACTTTCTAAAAACTCTTGTTTTTCATCGTCATCCAGCTGGGCGATTTCAGATTCGATTTGGTTGCATAGCGCGACCACCAACGCATCATCTTTTGCCGCAAATTCCCGTACTTGGTCAAGATAAGGATTGTTGTCAAAGCCATCCTCGCTCACGTTGGCAATATACATGGTCGGTTTTAGGGTGATTAAACCATAACTGCGGATGATTTTTTTCTCATCCTCGTCCAGATTTGCCATGCGCGCAGGCTTACCATCGGCTAAAAATGGCTCAATTTTGTTAAACACATCGAGCATAGCTTTGGCGTCTTTATCACCGCCTTTGGCTTTTTTACCGACATTGATAAGCGCACGGCTCACTGCTTCAAGGTCAGCTAGCGCAAGTTCGGTATTGATAGTTTCGATATCGGATAATGGGTTGACGCGTCCATCGACGTGAATCACGTTGTCATCATCAAAGCAGCGTACCACATGGGCAATCGCATCGGTTTCACGGATATTGGCTAAGAACTGATTACCCATGCCTTCGCCTTTGGATGCGCCTGCCACTAGACCGGCAATATCCACAAATTCCATTGAGGTGGGCACAACGCGCTCAGGTTTGACGATATCGGCAAGTTGTTTGAGACGTGGGTCGGGTACAGGTACAATCCCAGTATTGGGATCTTTGGTACAAAACGGGAAGTTTTCTGCCGCAATTCCAGCTTTGGTCAATGCGTTAAACAGGGTTGATTTACCAACATTTGGCAGTCCGACGATACCACAATTAAAGCCCATACAATGCTCACTAAATAAAGGGTTAGTTAAATTTGTTGCATTATAACAACTTAGTCATCAGAATTCGACAGGCGATTGACGCATCAAAAAATTGAACCATCAAAAATTTAACCCATCAAAAATTTGTAGCATGATATAAACTACAAAAATTTAAATTGAGCGATGGCGCAAATTGCTGTCATACTCTTGCCATGCTATTGCGATAGTCTCCAGTTGTCATGAAATTGTCATAATGGCGCGTCAAGCTATGCTATAATTATCAGCTTGATAGTGATTTGTGTCTGATTGCGGTGAGGGTTATCGTAGACTGCACAACATTGATAATTATTTCATTTTTATAGGAATGTTTTGAGTGACAGTCTCTGCTTTTTTATCACATCAGCCTAGAAAACGTTTTGGGCAAAATTTTTTACATGATCAGGTGATTATTGGGAGAATTATTGACAGTATTCATGCAGGTCGCGATGATTTGATGGTTGAAATTGGTCCAGGCATGGGCGCGATTACTGAGCCGCTACTCAAGGAAGTCAATCGCTTGACCGTTATCGAGCTTGATACCGATTTGGCAGACAGCTTGCGCATTCGTATTGGCGCCAATAGCAATGATGGCTTAACCATTGTCAAAGCCAACGCCATGGAAGTGGATTACCGTGCGCTGTACCAGCAAATCATTGGCGATAACCCTAATGCTGCGCCTGACAAAAAAATGCGCATTGTCGGTAATTTGCCATACAATATTTCTACGCCGTTATTGTTTCATTTATTAAGTTTTGCCGATGTCATTGAAGACATGCATTTTATGCTACAAAAGGAAGTGGTTGATCGCATCACCGCAGCGGTAGATAGCCGAGAATACGGTCGTTTATCCGTCATGATACAGTATTATTGTGAAACTGATTATTTACTGACGGTGCCAAATGGGGCATTTAATCCCCCACCCAAAGTGACGAGTGCGGTATTTCGACTCAGACCTTATCAACAAAAACCGATTGTAGCTGACGATGAAAAGCTGTTTGCCCTTGTGGTGCGTGAGGCATTTAATCATCGCCGTAAGACACTGCGCGCGATTTTTAAAAAATCGCCGATTTTGCCTGCGGTCACAGAACACCAGCTTGTGGCGTGGGGACTTAATCCCCTGGCGCGTCCCGAAACGTTATCAGTGCAGGATTTTGTGACTTTAGCAAACGGTATCGCGGCAAACGGCATCGCGGCAAACGGTATCGCAGCAAATGGTTAATTTTTTTGTAGCTGTTTAAAATTTTACTTTCAAGATGTTATGAGGTGTTATGGGTTTTCGACATCAATTTGTCATTGGCGATATTCAAGGCTGTTATGCCGATTTGCAGGCACTGCTCAAGCAGATTGGGTTCGATGAAAAGCAAGATAAATTATGGTTTGTCGGCGATATCGTGGCACGCGGTGAAGACTCGCTGAGCGCGCTGCGTCTGGTAAAACGTCTTTGTGAAGCCGGTGCTGCCGAAATGGTGTTGGGTAATCATGATATTAACTTAATCGCGGTTTGGCGTGGTGTCATAAAGATCAAAAAAAAGGATAGAACCCAAGCGATTTTTGACGCCCCAGATTGTGATGAACTACTCAACTGGCTTCGTCGCCAGCCGCTGCTTGTTTATCCCAATGATAAAACCGTGATGGTGCATGCAGGCATCCCGCCAAACTGGAGTATTACCCAAGCAGCCATGCATGCGTCAGAATTGCAAACTCAGCTGCAAAGTAGCTTATGGCAACTCGATAGACTGCTGCCAAACCTGTATAGCGATACCGCTGTTCCTTGGTCAAATATGCTGACAGGCTACGCACGCATGCGGGCGATTTGCAATTATTTTACCCGTATGCGCCTGTGTCAAAGGGACGGCACGCTAGAGTTTAGCTTTAAATCCAGTCTAGATGATAAAATGCCAGAGGGTTTTCGTCCGTGGTTTGAATGGCAAGTGCCGCGCGAACGTAAAATCTTATTTGGTCACTGGGCGGCGCTAAAAGCCAAAGTGGATTTGGCAAATGCCAGAGCCACGGATGCAGGCTGTGTTTGGGGCGGCAGTATGATGGCATACCGCCTAGAAGATGAGCAGGTTATCTGTCAAACTTGTAAAGCAAAATAACCTTTGTAAAGCAAAACGACGCTAGAGTTACTGAGCGAGCTGCAGCAGCTGTACAAATGCTTCGGGCAAACGGGTAGGGCGAACTTGGGTTTGCCCTTTTTCATCTTTGCTAGTAGCCACGCATACAATACTTATCTGGGCTTGGCTTAACAGCTGCTGATGGCTATCATAAATCCGCTGTTCAAGCTGTAATGACGCAGATTTGCAGTCTGCCGCCTCAATCACAACAGTGACTTCGCTATCAAGCAGAATCGGACGCAAATAGCGGATGTTGGCTTGGCTCACGACAAATTGGATATCAGCTTTGCCACTATCGCTATGGTGAGTAACGTGACTTGCAGCCTCGGCTGAATGCGCTTGATAAAAATAACTGGTCATCCCCAATGCACGTAACCAATCACGGCGACAACGCTCAAACAGCTTTAAATGATTGGCGTGATACACAATCCCGCCTGCATCGGTATCTTCCAAATAAATACGGTATTGGTTGGCATAAACAGGCTGATTGCTTGACTGAGTGTGGGGCTGATTCTGGAGCTGGGTCACGTACTATCCTTAGGTTAATAATGTTAACAATAAGTCAGTAATTTTTAAAAACCACAAAGTGATAGCATAAAAAAAAGAATGGCGTTAAACCATTCTTTTTTGAAAATGTGCCGTTTTTTATATCCATACTCGTCAAGTCAATTGACGATGATTGACTTTGTCTAATTTTAACGCTTCCAAATAACTGCGGATATGGGTGACGTAATCTAAGCACTGCAGGTAACGGCTATTGCTTTGACTATTGACTTTTAAATACTGATACACGGCTGCCCAATTATTGCCATCAATACCGCGCTTTTGCAAAATCTGCTGGATATCTTTAATCGCTTGTGGACCCATATTGTAAGCCGCTAGGGTAAACCATACCCGATCCGATGCTGGCACTTGGGCAAATTCATGTTGCAGCTGACTTAGATACTTAGCGCCCCCTTGGATGCTCTGCGTCGGGTCAGTCCGATTATCAACGCCCATCGCATTAGCAGTGGCATTGGTCAACATCATGATACCGCGCACACCCGTTGGCGAAATGGCTTCTGCATCTAGATGCGATTCTTGGTACCCCATTGCCACAAGCAGTTCCCAATCAAGCTGGTATTTGTTTGCGGTCTGCTTAAAAGATGGCTCATAGGTGGGCAACACGCGTGTCATGGTATCGGCAAAATGTTGTTGATTAAACGGCTCTGCCAATGGTGTTTGACTATAAAACGCGGCTAAATGTTGGTTACGGGTGAGCGATTGACCGCCACACAGGAAGTTTTTTACATCGTCGTTGAGTTTGATATCATTGGGGTTTAGCTGTATGGCAACATGTTCGTTGAGACCCTGCTTTGATAAATAATCTTTGTCACAGCTTAGACTCAGCGATGATAACGCAGTCGCGTTTTGATAATCTGACACATTGGTTAAGGCGATATCGGCTTTGCCCGTTTTGACAGCCGCCATTGCGTCCGCATCCGTGGCAAACACTTGTGTGCTCATGGTAACATCCAATCGCTTGGCATAATGGCGCATGACATCATAGCCAAAGCCGTGCTCAAAACCATCTTGAGCAAAATAGGTGGTATTACCATTGACGATGGCAATACGTAGCTGCTTTTGAGATAGGATACTATCAAAGGTCGCCATTTTCGGTGCTGCAACCACGCTAGTAGGTGAGGCAAGGGTATTAGGATTGCCGACTTTGTCAGTAATACCCACCTGGGTGGCAACATAAGCTAAGGGCAAACCAATCCCCATCACAGCTGCCAGCTTTTTACTGGCGCCCAACCATTTTAACGGCTTGATAAAGCGATTAATAAGACTAGCAGACGGATTAGCCAGTTGCGCCAAATCTTGCACATGGCTAGGCACCGCTGGCACACGAGACTGGGCAATTTTTGGCGACATCTCCCCACCCAAACAAGGTTTGAATTGAATAGGGAAGAATTGCAAGCGTTTAAATTGGGTCGCGTATTTACTAAAGCGTAATAAAGGATGTTGAAACGGGTATAAAGTTAAAGGGCTTAAAAATGCTTTGACCGACATCGAAATCGACGCAGGATAGGTCAAAGCCAAATCATCACAATACTCAAATGATGAGTTTAGCGGCATGTGTCACTCCACGGTGCACATACGTTAGATACGTTAAATTAATAAAAAACAACTATGCCAAATGAAAACATTTTATGAAACTAAGAACCGAATCGATAGTTAAACCTAGTACCCGTTAAACCAAGCACCAGTTAACTAAGTACTAATTCACTAAGTACTAATCAGCCAAGCCAAATAAGTACATGGCTTCCAATTATCTAACTCTATCCTAAATCTCACCAAAAAAGCTTCCATCCAAAATAGGTCGTTATTAACTTAACGCTAAAAAAAGAGCCAAACAGGTTGGCTCCCCTTATACCTAGGACGGTGATAACTCCCTATCCATTGTAGAGAACTATCGAAATAAATAATAATCAAGTACAACCCGTAAAAGGGTTAAAATTTTTGTAAGTACTGGCAAATTAAAAATTGTTTAATAAGCCCAAGCACTTATAGACAGAATTTAACGTAGGGTAACGTATGGCACGCATAAAATAAATAAACAATAACAATATTTACTGCATGGCAATACAGTTAGTTATATGAAACAATGGGGGTATTGTAGTGAAATTAAAGTTACGCGTCATGTTTTTGAACGTAACGAATGGCAAATTTATGATAAAAAGCGTAAAAAACCCGCTAAAATGCAACTAACGGGTAATAATTAGTCAATAAACTGCCCAATTTTAGGCGGGATTATCGATATCGACAAAATCAACGGTCAAAGCAAGATTTTCTTTGACATAATTCCCCAATGCAAGCACACCACCTCGCTCAGTGGCATGATGTCCACAGGCAAAATAATCAATACCCAGCTCACGGGCTATGTGAGTGGTTCGCTCTGATACTTCACCGGAGATATAGGCTTGACAACCCATTTGTGCCGCTTGCTCAATCATATCCTGTGCGCCACCCGTACACAGACCAATGCGCGAAATTGTTTGATTACCCCCGGATAAATGTAGGGGCGGACGGGTTAAGGTAGTCGATAGTTTGTTGGTGAGAGCTGCAATCGACAACGGCGCTGCTAAATCCACGATATTACCAATCGGATGTTTTTCATTAGGGTATAGCGGCGACAAATCACTCCAGCCCAGCGCTCGCGCTAATTGGGCGTTATTGCCCAATTGGGGATGAGCGTCTAACGGTAAATGATAAGCCAGTAAGGAAATGCCGTGTTGCATCAACAAACGAATACGCTTGCCTTTCATGCCAATTAAAGGCGCAGGTTCCCCTTTCCAAAAATAGCCATGATGCACCAAAATCGCTTGGGCATTGTGCGCAATCGCTTGTTCAATCAATGCCTCAGAGGCTGTGACACCGGTGAGGATGTGCTGTATCGGCTGCCCACCATCCACTTGCAGACCATTGGGACAATAATCTTGGAATTCATTAATTTTTAATAGCTCATTTAACCGATGCGCCAATTGAGTCGGACTCATTGATGTCGGGGGTTGGTTCATTGTATTTTTCAAACTTGTATCTTTCAAAATTCTGTCTTCCAAACTTGTATCTCTTAAAAAATGCATCATGTTTTTACAGTGGTGCGTATTTTTACAGTCGTTCTGTGTTTCTAACGTCTGGAGTGTTTAACATACAGTATTTAATCGGTTATTTGGGTAGCTTGCTTGCCGTGTCATTTGGGGTGATATTGTTGACCGCCTTTTGCACCACTTTTTCTTTAATTGCCTGTTTTTTCTCTGCAATTTCTTCATCAGTCAATTTTTCCGTATGACTGATATTGTCGATATGGGGCGTAGTAGCATGCGGATGTTCTTCTGGCTGTGATGTCAGGGCAGTTTTATGTCCCTTGTTATTTTTACCATCGTTTGCAATCGGTTTATCATCATAGATAATATTACCATCGCTATCGATGAGTGCATACTTCATCGGCTGTTTACGCGGGATGAAAAAGTCAGAGGGTTGGGTCATCAAATGCGAGGCGACCAATTCAAATAAGAATTTCCACTCAAAGACTTTCACATCACGCGCGCGTAGGGCGGTTATTAACGCGAGTGAAAAACTCACCAACAAGTTAATCATACCGATGACCATCACCCCAAATAGACTGACCAAAATAATACCGATTTCTGGAAACTCGCCCGTGTTGGCATAAATGTTAAAAATCCCATGAATAAAGTTGGCAGATGCAAAGGCAATGTGGCGAATATCGAGCGGTAAGCCAAAAATATAGCCAATTGTCGCCGTACTACCCAAAAAGCAACCGAATAAAAAGTTACTCATAATCGCACCCAGATTGCGCTCAATAAAATCGCTAAAACGCAATAACGTTATAGGTGTCATCATCTGTTTGAGGGTAGGCTGGTTGCGGATACGCTCGCCAATTTTGTTGTGTACCGCAAGATTATCATAATAGCCTGCAATCAACCCTGAAATATACAAATACACCCCAGCAATCGCGGCATGAAAGATAGCCAGCGAGGTAAACGGGTTGAGATCATGCAGCAAGTGCTCGGCGGTAGCTGTCGATGTTAACGGATGACCCAACCCATACAACCACAGGGATGAAATCAGTAGCGCAATGGGCATTGCAATTGAAATATTACCCATAATGGCAATAAACTGGGTGCGCATGATATCAACGACCAATTCTGTCAATTTGGTAAATCGTGCCGCTTTGCGTCCTTTTACCTCTGAGATGGTTGAAGCAATCGCGGCAGCCGTCATGGCAGGCTGTTTGGTCGCCACTGTGCCGCCAATGATATGAATCGCCACAAAGCCAAGACCGTAAATCATACTGTTTAAAAAAGCCACGCCAAAGGGTGCCAGCGGTAAGGATTTCCCTAGGATTTTAAGGGTTGCCATAAAGCCGATGAGTAGACCACCCAATGCTGCTTTTTTATACATACGGCGATAGCCCGCTTTATCGGTACTGATATAATGCTCGCCGACCTTACTGGCAGTCTCAGTCACACGGCGCGACAAGAGCGCGGTATTGATGCCAAATAAATATCTAAAACTACTGCGGTGGTATGAATCTTCATACAACGTGTTAATGAGCTCTATGATGGTTTTTTTCTTGATATGATCGTTGTCAGATAGCAGTGACACCAACAATTCAAGACGCTGCAGGCTCTGCTCAAGGCGCACCAACATATTGGTGGTACGCACAGTAATACCCGTTCGATGTATACGGCGACGGATGTTTTGCATCATAGTGCGGGCCTGGTCGGTCAACACTAAAATTTGACTGCTATCCACCTCAGGCTGTGGCATCGCTTGCTCATCCCCTGGCTGCATGCTGAGCTGGTATTGACTGACAAATTCAGCGACTTCGCGGTTCAGTGCAATGAAAGTATCTTGATTGTCAATCGGATTGGGAAACGCCTTTATTAAATCGGCATTGAGCCCGATGCCGTTGATACGCGCCGTTAAAATAGTAATGGCTTTGAGCACATTGGCTTCAAGCGCTTGCACCAATGCTTCTTTGCCTGGGGGTACTTTAAGAATAAGTATCAGTTCAATCCACCAGCGCTCATGGATTAAGCGCACCCAGTAGCGGGTTTTTGGAGTGGCAAAAAACGCATTAAATAACCCAATCAAATCGCGGTCATCGGGTACAGAGGGTAATAGCTTTTCACCGACCAAGTCAAAAAATTGCGAAGTAAAGCCAGCGTCTGACAAGATACCCAAATCCGTGTATAGCGACACCTGACGATAACGACTAATCAAGGTAAGCATAAACACACAAAACCCTTCTGCCCACACACGATTGCCGCGCAATAGTCGAACGAATAGTGCCATCTGTTCATTGGCGGTCGTAGCATCATTTGCACGGTTACGCAGGGTATCTAGCAGTTGTTTAAATAGCGCAACTTGCGGAAAATCACGCAGCGCATTAATTTCGTTTAAAATAGTAGTTAAACGCGCTTCTAAGGTTGGCATCACCTTTAATTGGTCTGCCATATCCGCCGCATCATAATGATGTTGGGCATTGGGTAACGTATCTTGATTATTAGGTTGCGATAAATTCGTCAAACTAACCTCGAAGTAAACAGAAAATTGAATCGTTTTTTTAAATAGGGTGAATCACAACTATAAGAAAAAATACGAAAATAGATATCTTAAGATGAAAATTTAATCGACTCATCAGAAAAAATCCATCATTTATTTGCAACAAAAATCTTATGGGCCAAGGTTTAAAGACAGTAAGAGATAAAATAACGCTACGTGTTACCGCATTTATGTATTCAAGAAAACAACCTAACGGATTATCCTAATTGATTATCTAGCCGCAGCGATTATACTATGGTTACTCTGTTGACTGATTTTTTTCTATGGCATCGACTATAACCACCCAATCAAAAAGCCCCAAACAATCCAATATCGAATCAACACACAATGAGGTAACCCAATACTACTATCCAGATCCCGTTAACCATCAGGTGATACAGCAGTGGCTATTTATGGATTTACTGCCGTGGCAACAGGCAACTTGGCAGTATTTGACCACCCATCTAGATGCCTTGCCGCATGCGATGTTGTTTGCAGGCAATGCAGGGACTGGTAAACGTGCTTTCGTGTATCGATTTGTCGCATGGGCATTGTGTGAGAATCAGCGGGTCAATGCACAAGGTGTCACAACTGCCTGTGGGCAATGCCAAAGTTGCCAATGGCTGATTGCCAATACCCACCCCGATCTTTATCAAATTCCCACACCCACCGTGGCGCGTGACGCGTCGCCTAAATCTAAAGCAAATAATACCCTGATGGCGCAAGCTCCAACCCATCAGTCAAGTTATAGCATCAAGATTGACGAAATTCGGGAATTACAGCCGTTTGTCACCCAGTCGAGTGGCGGATTAAGAATCGTGGTTATTCACCAAGCTGATGCGATGACCCTAGCAGCCAGTAACGCGCTTCTTAAGACATTAGAAGAGCCTGCCGAAAATGTGTTGATGCTGTTAATTAGCGATAGCCCTTCGCAGCTACTGCCAACGATTCGCTCTCGGCTACAGTCATTTTCGGTGAGCCATAGCACCCCCGCTCAATCAATGCAAGTGATGCAGCAATTAATGCCCAATACCGATGCCGTGACTTTACAACAAGTCAATGGATGGTCTGGTTATGCGCCCTTTTTGGCATTGCAAATGTTAAACAGCGAATGGTATCAACACCGCCAGACTTGGATAAACAGCTTTCAAGCTGTTCGTAGTGGGCAACGTACGCCTGTACAAGCCAGCAATTATTGGCAAAAAACGCTGACACTGACGGACTTTTTATACCTGTCGCAAGCCTTGTTAGTGCCATTGGGGCAATTTGCCTTTGGTATCTCAGCGTCCTCCAATGACTTGGATTTTGGCAAGCTGCAGCCAGCACCGACATTAAAGCAAATTAGCCATTTACAGTGGGTTATCGATCAAATCTGGCAAGATAGACAGCAACATATCCAAGATAAGTTATGCTATGATAAAATTTTTAGCACCATGCTTGATTGCTAATTTACTCAATTATCTATATTACTCAATTATCTATATTACTTATCATTCATCATGCGTTGGTAACCCCATGCGTTAGTAAAAGGAATAGTGATTATGGCAATGCCATCTCGTGGCGGTATCACCACCATTAACTATGATACGATCGAAAAATTGTATGCTAGCTATCTGCCTTTTATTGAAAACGGTGCGTTATTTATTCCTACAAACCAGCAGCAACAACTAGGCAGTCAAACCTTTGTGGCAATTACTTTGCCAAATTCGAGTGAGAGAATGCCGCTACATGGTAAAGTGGTGTGGGTCAACCACCGCGCACAAGCCCAGCGCCCCGCAGGCTATGCGTTACAGCTTGGCAAAGATGAAGCAGGTTTACGCATCAAAAACGAAGTCGACCGCCTGTTAGCAGGTCATATCAGCTCAGATAAACCCACCTTCACGCTATAAATTATTGAAACTCCGGAAGCTCTGGCAGTTTTAGCCGGTGATTGTTAAAAGCCAGCGATTGCTAAAGGTGAGCGGATGCTTAATCCGGTAAGTCGCTAGCTTTTTTTCTTCTATCGCGCAATGGTTAATCATCACTCTGCGTATCGGTGCATTGTGTATTTTTTGCGTATTTTTTCATGGGCAAAAATAATACGCAATGTAGTCAATCCTTGTGTCAAATTACTTGTATAAAATAGCTTTCAGGCGTAAAATATACGACTATTTTTGCTTTGTTCCTAAGAATGGCATGTCACAAACGTTAACGCAACCGTCTTTTGATCTAACCGCAAGCCTGCCCGTCATCACCATTGATGGCTCAAGTGGTGCAGGTAAAGGTACATTGACGGCAAGACTGGCAAAGCTGCTGGATTATCAAATTTTGGATTCAGGAGCGCTGTATCGGATTGTGGGGCTTGCAGCCCACCAAGCGGGTTTGTTAACGAACAGCATTGACGAAACTGCGCTAGCTGATTTAACCCAATCGTTAAAAATTGAGTTTGCAGCCGCAAAAGCGGGTTCTGAGCATGTGACAGTGTTGGTGAATACCAACGATGTGAGCGAAGTGATTCGCACCGAAGAAGTGGGTAACTTTGCATCAAAAGTCGCGGTATTCCCGAAGGTGCGTCAAGCGCTATTAGAGTTACAAAAAAATATGGCAACGTCGCAAGGCAACCCAAAAAAGGGTTTGATTGCAGACGGGCGTGATATGGGAACAGTAGTATTTCCCGATGCAACGCTGAAAGTTTATCTGGTCGCATCCTCTGAGGCACGAGCCGAGCGCCGTGTCAATCAGTTAACCAACGCTGGCAAACAGGCAGATTTTGACGAAATTTTGGCACAAATTATTGCCCGTGATGAGCGTGATAGTACACGCAGTGCCTCACCGGCTAAGCCTGCCGATGATGCGATAGTGATTGATAGCTCAGCCATCGATGCTGAGCAAGTGTTTAACCAAGTTTGGCAGCTATGTGTTGAGCGTGGGTTGACAATTAACTAACTGTTTTTAAAAGTTTTATCGATTTTTTATAGGCACTAAAACCAGCCTTATGTTTATAAAAAATCTTAATTTGAACCGTACTGTGCTGGACAGGCTACGGCTATACAAAGGTAAATTTTATGATGGAATCATTTGCTGAACTGTTTGAAGCAAGCCAAGCACTTGACGTAGAGCGCGGTGCAGTTATCGCAGGTACCGTAGTTGCGATTGATAGCGACTGGATTACCGTAGATACGGGTCTAAAATCAGAGGGTATTGTTGCGCGTTCAGAATTTTTGAATGAACAAGGCGAGCTTGAAGTAGCAGTTGGCGACCAAGTTCAAGTCGTTGTAGATACGGTTGACAATGGCATGGGTCAAACCCAATTGTCACGTGAAAAAGCAAAACGTGCTGAAACTTGGAACGTACTTGAAAAACTTTATGAGAACAATGAGATCGTAACCGGTCTTATCTCTGGTAAAGTTAAAGGTGGTTTCACGGTTGATATCGGTTCAGTACGTGCGTTCTTACCAGGTTCATTGGTGGACACTCGCCCAGTACGCGACACGGCGCACTTAGAAGGCAAAGAGCTAGAATTTAAAGTCATCAAACTGGATCAAAAACGCAACAACGTCGTTGTTAGCCGCCGCGCTGTGATGGAATCTGAAAACTCAGCAGAGCGCGAAGCACTACTATCTAACCTTGAAGAAGGTCAAGAAGTGGTCGGCGTGGTGAAAAACTTAACGGATTACGGTGCATTCGTAGACCTAGGTGGTATCGATGGTCTATTACACATCACAGATATGGCATGGCGCCGTATCAAGCACCCATCAGAAGTGGTTGAAGTGGGTCAAGAATTAAAGGTTAAAGTATTAAAATTTGACCGTGAACGTAACCGTGTCAGCTTAGGTCTAAAACAACTAGGCACTGACCCATGGCAAGACGTTCTTAACAACTATCCAAAAGGTACTAACGTTAAAGCACGTGTAACTAACCTGACTGATTATGGCTGTTTTGCTGAAATCGCTGATGGTATCGAAGGCTTGGTACACGTTTCTGAAATGGATCATACCAACAAAAACATCCATCCTTCAAAAGTGGTACAAATCGGTGACGAAATCATGGTTCAAATCCTTGATATCGATGAAGACCGTCGTCGTATCAGCCTAGGTATCAAACAAACCATGCCAAACCCATGGGAAGAGTTTGATAAGAACCACCAAAAAGGCGACAAAGTATCTGGTACTATCAAATCAATCACTGACTTCGGTATCTTTATCGGCCTAGAAGGTGGTATTGATGGTCTAGTTCACTTATCAGACCTTTCTTGGACTGAAAGTGGTGAAGAAGCGATTCGTAACTACAATAAAGGTGACACTGTTGAAGCGGTCATCTTGTCTGTAGATGCAGAAGCTAACCGTATCAGCTTGGGTATCAAACAACTTAACAGCGACCCATTCAACGAATACCTAGTATCAAATGATCGTGGTGCGGTAGTAAAAGGGGTGGTAACTGACGTTGATGCCAAAGGCGCTAAAGTAAAACTAGCTGATGATGTAGAAGGCTACTTACGTGCTTCAGAAATCCAACAAGATAAAGTAGATGATGCGACCACTGTACTTAATGTCGGTGATGAAGTTGAAGCGAAAATTGTCAGCGTGGATCGCAAAACTCGCGGTATCAATCTATCAGTTCGTGCAAAAGACGAAGCAGAGCAACGTGATGCTATCAAAGCATTAAGTTCAAATGCAGCAGCTGATACACAACCAAAAACCATTGGTGACTTAATCAAAGAGCAACAACAAAACCAATAATCGGTTTTGTGAGCAATAAAAAAAGCGACTAATTTAGTCGCTTTTTTTATTTTCACCTTTTAGGTAACAAAATGAAAGATTTAGTCTAAAAAAAGACGACGAATTTAAGGTGGGTTTGTTATAATATGCGAAGAAAAGTAATGAAATGTAATTTTTCATTATTAAAATTGTTGATAGATTGCTTGATGAAATTGGACTGTAACGAAGTTTTTAAAACAATCATTCTGTAATTTAGACTATGACAGTTACGTTTAGCGTGTTAGGGGTAGTATGGAAAAAGTGTTAAACAAATCTGATTTGATCACTAGATTATCAAGTGAATGTGAGAATATACCAGAAAAAACCATTGAGGATGCCACCAAGCAAATCATTGATTTGATGGTCGATACCTTATCTCAAAACGGACGTGTCGAAGTACGCGGTTTTGGTAGTTTTAGTTTGCATCATCGTGAGCCACGTGTGGCGCGCAACCCTAAAACAGGCGAGAAAGTTACCGTAAAAGCAACGGCGATACCCCATTTTAAACCTGGCAAAGCATTGCGAGAGGCGGTTAATCATCATCGTTAGTTGCGGTTTTGAGTCATTTAACGTTGTTGAACTTACGCTATGGTTTAATATATGATTGATCAAAAAAGAGTGGACAAAAAATCCACTCTTTTTTTTGAATTATCTGTAATAATAGTGGCATTCAAAAATTTAGATTGATTAAAATAACCAAGGAGAAAAATATGCGTTATCTGTTAGCGATTTTGTTGTTCGTGGTCGTTGGTTATTCATTGATGTTGGTATTGGTGAATAACAACCAAGTCGAAGTAAATTTACTGTTTAGCCAAGTACCACAAATGAGTTTGGGACTACTGTTGATTATTAGCATTGTTTTAGGGGTCATCGCGGGATTATTGATGGGGTTGATTTTATTTCGCGTGTTACAGATGAAACTGGAAAATCAGCGCTTATCTAAAGAGTTAAAGCAAACCCAAGAAAAATTGATGCAAACGCAGCATAATTATGAACAGCATTTAGCGCAAACTAGCAATGCAACGATTGCACCTACCGTAGCCAACCCTAATTTACCACCCGTACGATAAGCGATCCATACTATCAAGTTAAAAAAAAGAGTCAGTTTGTTATGAATCAAGTGGCAGTACCGCAAGCAACATCACGCATCAAATCAGCTATCAAATCACCCATTATTGTGGCATTGGATAACATGAATGACCGTCAAGCACTAAGCTTGGCAGATAAATTGGATCCTACATTGTGCCGATTAAAAGTTGGCAAAGAGCTGTTTACCAAATATGGTAATAGCTTGGTGACATCCTTACATCAGCGTGATTTTGAAGTGTTTTTGGATTTAAAATTTCATGATATCCCCAACACCACCGCACAAGCAGTATTAGCGGCGGCTGATTTGGGGGTGTGGATGGTCAATGTCCATGCCAGTGCGGGGCGTACCGCCATGCAAACGGTGAAAGCGCGTTTATCAGCGCAACACTACCAAACCTTAGTGATTGCGGTGACGGTGCTAACTTCTATGTCACAGCAAGATTTGGCTGAAGTGGGCATCACCGACTCGGTAGAAAATCATGTCAAGCGACTAGCATTATTGACTCAGCAATCTGGGCTTGATGGGGTGGTTTGCTCTGCACAAGAAGCCAATATGCTTAAACAGCTTTGCGGCAAGGATTTTCTTTTAGTCACCCCAGGTATCAGACTACCAGAAGACGCCAGTAATGACCAAACCCGCATTTGCACGCCCAAAGATGCTATAGCAAATGGGTCTGATTATTTAGTGATTGGGCGGTCAATCACGGCGGCAGCGGATCCCACCGCCAAACTGCAATATATCTTGGATACGTTAAAATAACCCATTTCGAGTCATGTATGCCAGTACGTTTTCAAGTGTTAAGTGATTTACATATTGATAGCTATGCAAGAAGGGATTTGCCCATTGGTGAAATCCCTTACACAAATGCCGATGCTATTTTAGTAGCGGGCGACACGTCCAATGGGCTTTTGGGCATCGAATGGCTCATCGGCGAATCAAAGCGACTTGAGAAACCAATTTTTGTGATTGTGGGCAATCATGAGTATTTTGGTCATAATATTCTTGAGTTAGATGCCCAAATAAAGGCATTGACGCAAGATACGCAAGTGCATTTTTTACAATGCGCGAGCTTTGAATTTATGGGTGTCAGAATTATTGGTACAACGCTTTGGACGGATTATCAATATCAACCACAAGATAATACGTTGGAGATTGCTCAGCAGTTTATGCGCGATTATCGCGAGATTTATTATGATAACCGACTGTTAACGCCCCAAGATACCGTAGCTATTCATCAGCGGCAGAGGGCATGGTTGCAAAACGCCTTAAAACAAAGCCAAAAAGATGCTATGCCCACTGTGGTCATGACACATCACAGCATTAGCCCATTATCTATCGCGCCAAAATATGCCAATTTTCCCAGTAATGCGGGATTTGTCGTTGATTTGAGTGAATGGTTACAGCGCGATTTTGCGCCTGATATTTGGCTGCATGGACATACCCATGAAGCGTTTGATTATCAGCAAGGTCATACACGGGTTATTGTCAATCCCAGAGCCTACCCCAATGAAATCAGTAGTACGGGGGTAGTTTTTGACTGGCATAAAGTCATTGAAGTCATGGTATGATTGGCGCGTTTGCCGCAGTAACATCCCATTTAATCGCTTAAATTTTTGACCTCATCAATTTATAGTATCAATTTGTGGTGCAAAGATAAAAAGATATAAGGAATGCGTATTTAAATGTCTAGTTCAATCAACACCATGCCTGCTCATTTACCGCCCAGTATGATTGACTCGGTCAAGCTACTGCCGAAACATGAGCGATTAATCCTATTTACTCGCCATTCATTACGCGAGATGTCAGATAAGAATGGCTTTGCCAGTTATGCTCTGCCACTAACACCAAAAGGCAGAGTGTTGGCGGAGTCTTGGGGACGTTGGTTGGCTGCTAACTTAGATTACTCAATGGATGTAGACAGCATCAGTAGTCCGATACAGCGCTGCATTGATACCGCGATTTTAATGCAAGCAGGTGCTGGCATCTCTAGAAATGTGTCGCACCAATCGCTGCTAGTAGAGCCAGGTAGTTTGGTGGTTGACCATGAAGAAGTGAGTAAGGTATTCAAACAAATTGGTGCGCTAAACTTTATCAATCGTTTTTTGGCGGGCGACATGGCAGGGATTAAAGCACCACATAAAGGCGGTTTGGATTTATTAGCGCTTTTTTTTCAGCACCAGCCAAAGCACGGACATTTATTACTGGCGGTTAGTCATGATACGCTGTTGTCAGCATTTTTAGCGGTGATGATGGGCGTGGGTGAAATTAGCTGGGATGACTGGCCAAAAATGATGGAAGGGGTGTTTTTGTGGTTTGATGATAAACCCTTTAGTGATGCAAAAGTACATTTTATTTGGCGCGGGCAGTGCTATGAACGCCGGTTGATTGAATTGTTAGACCCATTTTCACCCTCTTATCCGTTAAAAGACTAATCGATACCCAACAAAACCACAAAAATAAAGGTAGGACTTTATCCTACCTTTTTTTACACAGTCAACCTTTAAACATGTTTATGGTTTAATCAAACATGTTTGCCTTTTAAATGATTAACCAAATTTTCAATTTGCTGCGCATGATTGCGAAGTTTATCCTCAATGCCACTAAACTGGTCTTTTAGCTTATCATCGACTTCATGAATACGCTGGGCAAACTCATTTTTTTTCATCTCAATGGCTTGCGTTTTTAACGCTTGCCATTCTGCAATCGTTTGTTTGAAGGCTTGTTGTTCACTGTTTAAACGATCTTTTATCACTTGGAAATCGCTGGTTAAATTCCCTGAAAAAGTCGCAACTTTTTTCTCAGCACGTTTGAATGCCATTTCTGTTTGCGCATGCTGAATGGTGACGTCTGGGACACGTTTTAAATCCCAAGTCAAACCGATTTTTGACAACCCATAAATAATCCATTTGCTAGGATCATATTGCCACCATTTTACCCCATTGCGATAGTCGTATTGGAAAAAGTGATGGTAGTTATGATAGCCTTCGCCCCAAGTGAAAATGGCCAGAATCGGATTATCACGCGCGGTGTTGGTATCGGTATAAGGACGGGTACCAAACATATGGCAAAGCGAGTTGATAAAGAAAGTAAAATGATGGCTTAACACCAAACGCAGTAGGCCTGCGAGTACTAAGGTACCTGCAATATCACCCACCATCCAACCAAACAGCGCTGGCAGCCCAATATTGGCCAATAAAATCCACAGGGCATAATATTTATCTTGCGCCACTAACACAGGATCAGCTTTTAAATCTGGGATGTTTTTGTAATCATAGTGGCCGCTTGGGTAGTTTTTGAGCATCCACCCGATATGTGAGAACCAAAAGCCACGCTTGGCAGAGTAGGGGTCTTGATAGATATCATCGACGTGGCGGTGGTGTAAACGGTGTCCTGCACACCAGTCAAATACTGAGCCCTGAACAGCTAACGTGCCGCCAATCAGAAAGAACCATTTGACAATCGGATGCGCTTGGTAAGTACGATGTGACCATAAACGGTGATAACCGACGGTAATACTTAACCCATTCCAAGCCATAAAGAATGCGAAAATTGCCCAAACTTGCCAACTGACGCTATGTGTCCACAAGTAATAAGGTACAATCAATAAAGCCGCCAAAGGCGTGCTAATTAAGACAAACGCAGGAATCCAATTGATGGGTGCGTTTTCAAAAGATTGAGGTTGTGCCATAGAGATAAATGTCCTGAGGATGATCAAAATACGACATGTATTTTTTTAATCATTGACGCTATATTGTACCGAAAAAATGGAAAAAAGTGAACACATATACACTCAAATTCCCGACAATTTTGCTAAATTGATATCGATAAACTTACTGTAATATGAATGCTTTAGCCAAAAAATTCAATTAAAAATTTTAGCTACAAAGATATTTTAGACGGACGGTAAAGTTTTGGTTTGACAAATCATCCGAAAGCAAGTTTGCCCCTCACTTCGTACATATTCTAGATTGGCATAGTTTGCCTGACAAAAGGCCTGCGACAAATAAAGCCCCAGACCCGTGCCCTGACTATCGGTGGTAAAAAACGGATTAAATAAATACTGAATATTTTCTTTGGCAACGCCGTGACCGGTATCTATCACATCAATATGAATAGATTTGCCAGATTCATACACTTCAAGGGTGACAAAGCCGTGGGGCTCGGTTTTGCTACTAAAACGCAGCCCGTTATTGATGAGGTTGACCAAAATCTGTGCTAGCTGATAGTTATCAAACATAAAGCCTTTATCAGTATGGCAGTGCAGAAAAATATCATGGCCGCTAAAGTTTTCTTGTATAAAATCGTTTAGCCAAGTTTTGGGTTCAATATAAACAAAATTAGGGCGCTGCTGACGAGATAATTTAAGCACATCTTCGATGATTTTATTGACCCGAATGGTTTGGTGATAAATCATCTCATATAGCAGGATATTATCATCGGATAAACCGCTGTCAGCCTCATTAACTTCCTCCATTAATAATTGACTGGCTTGGCTAATGGTTGCCAGCGGGTTACGAATCTCATGGGCAATACTGGCGGATAATTGCCCCAGCGACGCAAGTTTTAACTGCTGCGCGCGGCTAAACTCATCACGTAAATCTTCAATAAAAATAATGGCATATTGCTGTCTTAATTGGGTGATACGAAGTCGCAAGTCATTAAAGCTTTGGTGATTGGGCTCAATGCCAACGGCCAAAGGTGTGCTAGCAGTCGCTGCGCCGAGCCGCACTATTAAAGTTTCTTCAGGCTCTTGGATGATGGGTGCAAGTCTTGCGGCTAATAGGGGAGAGATATCTAGCAAATTAAAATTATCAAGGGCCTTGGGCAGATGTAGTTGTTCGAGTGCGGTATCATTGGCGATAAAAATTTCTAAATCGTGGGATAATACCACCACCCCTTGGTCAATGATTTGCACGATTTTATTGTTGATGGCATTTAGCGCATTGACTTCATTGACTTGGCGCTCAGAGAGCAGCTCAATTTGTTTAAGCCGTTTGGATAGCGTATAACTTAAATAAGCAACCCCGATAAAGCTAATCGCCATCGAAGCCACGTTGTTAACCAGCGCGTAGTTCACATCGTTTTTTAGGGTCTGATAAAACTGCTGATAAATAACCAACGTGATGGCAAAAATAGTCAGCAAAATAGCTTGGTTGGAGCGCACCAACATAAAGGCCGCCGCAACTTGCACCAAAAACAGCAAAATCACTTGTAAATCATTACCACCGCTAAAATACAACATGGTAGTGAGTACCAGCGCATCGACAGTTAGCCCGACCATCAACAGCGGATTTTTGGGATAAAAATAATACAAAATAAATAAAGCAATACTAAACAAAAAATAGAAAAAAGTGGGAAAAAGATTAATCAATACCCAATAGTCATGCTGGGCATTTTTTAATGCCAACATAAAACTAAAGGAAAAAAAGATAGCAATAATAATACGGTAACCATTGTAGACGTTACCGATTTTTTTGGTTTTATCGTGGGTGTTTGGCTTGTCAAATAGCGATGAAAACGCAGGATTGGTAATCATGGTTTAGGGTTGAACTAAACCATGACGCATAGCCAAATGGGTAAGTTTGACATCACTGTCGATATTAAGCTTTTCAAAAATACGATAGCGGTAGGTATTGACTGTTTTGACACTCACAAACAACTGATCGGCGATTTGCTGTGGACTTTTGCAATTGACCACCATCATCGCCACCTGCATTTCTCGCTCACTTAGCGCATCAAATGGCGACTCTGAATTGTCAGTGAATAAAATATCAGCAAGCTGCTCGGCAACATCGGCACTAAAATAACGCCCGCCTTGGTGGACTTTTTTGATGCCTTTAATCATCTCATCAAGCGGTGTCCCTTTGGTGATATAGCCACTCACTCCTGCTTTGATGAGCATGGATGGGTAGGGCTGCTGAACCAAAGAGCTGACCGCCAAAATTTTGGTGTTTTTATCGGTTTGCAGCAAGCGCTTGGTGACTTCTAACCCGCCAATGGTAGGCATATTGACATCAAGTAATACCACATCGGGTTTTAATTGTTTGGTTTTGATAATCGCGGTTTCACCATCGGCAGCTTCACCAATCACATCAATATCAGGGCTATCTGACAGCATCCGTACGATGCCCATCCGGACTAAATCATGATCGTCAACGACCAATACTCTAATCATCATTTTTTATCTCCACCGCGCTTATCTTTGCTTATCTTTATGCCAACAAAGTTTTGTATCAACAAGACTTTATATAAAAAAGAGTCAGCTAAAAAAACTCATTTTTTAACAATGACTGTCTATCCCCAAGTTTTTATATTAGCACAGTTAGCGATTTAAGACGTGAGTTACTGTCCTAAATGTGACGAGATTTTTTGTTGATGTTATGGGTAAATTTAGGTAGGCAAATTTGGGCACATGACTAAAATTCGCTTAACTTGCCCAATAGCTTTATAATAGTCAGCATTCAAACCTTTATTACTGCTAAAAAAATGCGAATCCCATTATGAGAATTAGAAAGCTGTTTAAATTTGAAAATGCCCATATCGTGCGCAATTGTAGCTCCGATCGCTGCAAGTACTCGATTCATGGGCATAGTTACCAAATCGAGCTGATTTTAGAAGCGCACCGCCTAGATCACGGGCAAATGGTGTACGATTTTGGGCTGTTAAAATCATCGATCAAAGACATCATTGATAGTTTTGATCATGCTATTTGTTTTTGGGATAAAGATGACCCCGACTATATTGACGCCTGTAAAAAATTTAGCGCGCGCTGGATTAGTTTGCCTGTTTCGCCCTCGGCAGAGCAGTTTAGCCGCGTGGTGTTTTTTTGGGCAAGAGAAATCTTAAAACAAACCCAAATGCAAAACGGCGAAACCGATGTCAAAGTGTATTCCGTCATCGCCCACGAAACAGCGACAGGCTATGCCCAATGCTTTGAAGACGATGTCGATAATGCCCAAATGGGCGCGTTGACGCTGGGTGATTTTGAATTTAGCGAGCAAGTAAAAGCCGAATGGCATGACCCAAACATGTATGACAAATTAAAAAAAGGCGAGAAATTTGTCAATCCGACAGTGGTTTTACAAGTTGACTAAGCTGTTGGTATCTGACGGGGTTGTTGTAACGATTTTTGATTCAGGACAAACATGGGGCAAGCTGGAAAAATCGACATGAATAAAACTATCCTCCTAAAATCCGAAACCGCCACCCAAGCCTTCGCCAAAGAGCTTGCCGAGATGAATTTAACCGGTAGCGTGTGGCTGTCGGGTGATTTGGGTGCGGGCAAGACCACGCTTACCCGCTATTGGCTACAGGCAATGGGGCATACAGGCGCGGTAAAAAGTCCGACTTTTACCCTGGTTGAACCTTATCGTATTACGCAGGACGATGGTACAATTAAGCCGGTTTACCATGCCGATTTATACCGTCTCAATGATCCTGAAGAATTGGAATTTATCGGTTTTTATGAATATCAAGATGAGCAAAATAGTTTGGTGATTATTGAGTGGGCGAGTCGTGCAGCAGGCTATTTGACGCCGCCCAATGCCACCCTTGATATCAAACGCCTGGATGACCAACAACGAGAAGTGACGATTAGTTTTGCCTGACAACCGTATTCATAAATTATCCCCACTGCTTATCAACCAAATCGCCGCTGGCGAGGTAGTGACGCGCCCTGCTTCTGTGGTCAAAGAACTGATTGAAAATGCTATCGATGCCAACGCTACGCATATTCGAATCGATATTGAGCAAGGCGGGCTTGGGTTGATTCAAATTAGTGACAACGGCATGGGAATTCATCCTGATGACATGACGCTTGCAGTCACTCGCCATGCCACCAGTAAACTTGCTAATGTCAACGAGTTGGTTGGTATTCAGAGTTTAGGTTTTCGCGGCGAGGCACTAGCGAGCATTGCGGCGATATCGCATCTGACATTAACCAGTAGTCACAATGACAGCGGTGTAGGGCAGCAGCTGAGCGTGAGCGGTAGCGAGGTAAGCCAAGCTACTATTCGTCCTATCGTAAAACATCGCGGCACGTGTGTCAGCGTTCGCGATTTGTACTTCAATGTGCCAGGCAGACGCTCGCACCTAAAAAGTATTGCCACAGAATTTGCCCATATAGAACAAGTCGTGCAGCGATTAGCGATTAGTTTTGCCGATGTGCAGATTGAATTATATCATCAAGACAAATTGCGTTTTAGCTTAACGCAGTCAGCCCAAGCCCCTCACCAAAATTTAGAGGGTGCTGCATTGCCTTTTTTGCCGGCGTTTAGTTTGGCGCGGCTTGAACAAGCGTTAAATTTGCCCTTGACTGAGATTGCACAGCCATTTTATTTATCGCTGCAAGGTTTACAAGCACAGACAGAGGATTTAAGTGCCCAAGTCACCGGCTGGTTTTTTATCGCCCATAAAAATAATCTGCCAAAACTGATTTATATCAATCATCGTTTGGTCAGTGATTTGGCGATTAGTCAAGCCATACAAAAAGTGGGTCGCAAGCTGGGTATTGGCATCGACAATTCGCTACAAATGGGCTATGCGTTGTCTTTTGAGCTGCCTGCCGAGTGGATAAATGTCAATATTCACCCAAGTAAACAACAAGTCAAAATCCAGCCATTGACCAATATATTAGCTTGGTTGTCTCAGCATATGCTAGAGCAATTGCAGCCTAAAATGATGGAGCTAAACACCCTGCAACGAAAAGCTTGCATGACAAATACTGATAACAGTAACGTCGATAAATTTCAAAACTTGCCTGCGGGTAAAGCTACGCCCATTCACTATATAAAGCCTAATGATAAACCCACTAATCACATAACTCACGTTGCCGAAAATCAGTCGATTTATCAGGGGGCGACCCAGATGGGAAATCAGATGGCGACAAAGGGTGCGGTTGATAGGTTAACGGATAGCGACTCGATACAGCTAGTAACCTTATTTGAAAACAAGCATGAATTTAAAAACCAGCATCAAACTTTTGCTTTAATTTTTTGGCAGCGATATTTTTATCTGATTGATTTACAATACCATCATATAGACAGTGATGATAAAGCGTATGTTCAATCTTATTTGAATCAAGCTGATTTTACCCAAATTGCTGACAATGCCATACAAGTCAGTGAAACTGACATGCTACAATGGCTGCTGTCGCATTTACCTAATCCCCAGTCATCCCAACAATCCCCAGAATAAGCTATGATAACAGCCGATAAACAAGACGTGATTTGCCTTATAGCACCTACTGCCAGCGGTAAAACAGCGTTGGCGTACGAACTCTACGAAACAGGCAAATACCATCTTATTTCGGTAGATTCTGCCTTGATTTATCGGGATATGAATATTGGGACTGCCAAACCGACGCGTGAAGAATTGGCAAACTATCCGCATGCGCTTGTTGACATCATTAGTCCTGAGCAAAGCTACAGCGTTGCCCAGTTTGTAAGCGATGTGGACTATCATATCAATCTTGCGCATCAGCAAAATAAAACCCCTGTGCTGGTGGGTGGAACGATGATGTACTATATGGCACTGATTCAAGGTATCAATGATATCCCAGCCACCTTGCCAGAGACTCGCCAACAAGTCACCCAACTGATTGCCGAGCAGGGGATTGAACAGCTGCATGCTTATTTAACCCAAGTAGATCCCATCCTTGGTAAGCAACTCAAAACCACAGACACACAAAGAATTGGCAGAGCGGTGGAAATCTATCTACAAACAGGCAAGCCATTAAGCGCTTGGCAGAATCAGCCCGCTAGGGCGTTAGCCGACAATCCACATCAGCGTTGGCAAATTTTAGCCGTGATGCCAGATCGTGATTGGTTACACAAGCGTATTGCACTTCGGCTAGATATCATGTGGCAACAAGGCTTTTTGCAGGAAGTGATTGCCCTGCGACAACAGTATCGCCTCACGGCTGATCTACCATCCATGCGCTGCGTTGGCTATCGGCAAGCTTGGGATTTTTTAGAAAAAATACAAAATACAACATTGTTTACATATGATAATAATGAAGAAAATTTTCATGATGATGTGGCGCGTTTTTTACTAAACACGCACAGCTCCCCAATTCAAGATTATAGACAAACTATGCAAAATGAGGCATTATATGCTACAAGACAGTTAGCAAAACGCCAATATACATGGATGCGTAAGCTGGTTAGCACACAACAATTGGTTGAGCGTTTTGATATCAGACCCTTGGCAACTATTGATCAAGCAAGAAATTTGCTAATAAAAACAAGTTAACAGCAGTGACATGCTTGGGTGATACTATTTGAGTGCTTATCTAATATGGTGATTCGACAATCCATATTAAGCTAATAAGGTATAATTAAAAATTCGTTTAAAAATATAATAATTTAACCAACTTTCTGTTTATTTCTGGGAGAAACCTATGTCAAAAGGTCAAACACTACAAGACCCTTTCTTAAACTCTTTACGCAAAGACCGTATTCCAGTGTCTATTTTTTTAGTCAATGGCATCAAACTTCAAGGTCAAATCGAATCTTTCGATCAATATGTGGTATTACTCAAAAACACCGTCAGTCAAATGGTCTATAAACACGCCATTTCAACGGTAGTACCAGCCCGCAATCCACGTTCAGCTACGCCAATGCCAGGGGCAAGTGGCTACGGTCAATCTAGCCAAATGGGCTTTGGTCAAGCAGGCGGTTTTGAGCCACAAGGCTATGGCGCAAATCGCACAGGGTTTGCTAATCGTGGTGGTTTTGGTGACCGCGGTTTTGATGGCGGCGGTTATGACAATGACCCACGTGGCTATTCGCACGAGCGTCCAGGGTTTGCGCAAGCACCGTATGATCGTAGTGGTTTTGCTGACCGTGGTTTTGATAGCGGCTATGACACTATGAATTTTGAGCCTGCCAAAGATGATACTAATTTTGACGATGATGCCAACGGCAATGGTGAAGACAAGTTTTAATTTTTAAATTCTAAACATGATATTACGTGGCGAACATTATCAGTGTTCGCCATTTTTTATAGCTTATCTTCTATAGTGTATTTGAGGCTGATTGAGCAATGCATAGATTGTTAATATAAACTCGATGAAATGTTGTCAAAATATGTATTTTCGGACTTATCCCGTGAATATTGGCTGAAATTACGCTATGATAATCAGACTTTAAAAAATTTTAAATTTTTAGCTTTAAATATTGTTTATGCTAACTATTAAACGCCCGAATAAGCGTAGAGCAATAAGCGCATAAAGATAAGTGCCCGAAAAAAGCGCACCAATAGCCATCTTGAAAAATTAGTGAGGAATTATCTTGGATGCATCGGTTGATTATTTAAAGCATGCCAAAGACGCTATCAAAACAGAACAACATGCTTTAGATTTGCTGATTGAACAGCTAGATGAACGATTTGTGACCGCTTGCCATTTGATCGAAAACTGTCAGGGGCGTGTGGTGGTGACAGGTATGGGTAAGTCAGGGCTTATTGGTCGCAAAATTGCAGCGACTTTTGCCTCAACGGGAACGCCATCTTTTTTTATGCATCCTGGTGAAGCAGGTCATGGCGACCTTGGCATGTTGGTCAAAGGCGATGTGTTAATTGGCATCTCGAACTCAGGTGAGTCAGATGAAATCCGCACGTTACTGCCTGTGGTAAAAAAACTGGGCATTCCGCTCATTAGTATCAGCCGTGACAAACGCGGTATTTTGCCAAAATCTGCCGATGTGGCTTTGACTTTAGGGGCGTCTGAAGAAGCTTGCCCCCTTGGATTGGCACCGACATCAAGTACCACAGCTACTTTGGCGTTAGGAGATGCGTTAGCGGTGGCGTTGGTGCATAGTAAGCATTTTACCTCAGAAGATTTTGCTTTATCACACCCTGCAGGGGCATTGGGTCGCAAATTATTGACCCAAGTAAAAGACTTGATGCATGTAAATAACCTGCCAACCATTGATGAGCATTCGACGCTTAACGAAGCCTTGTTTAGTATGACGGGTGGCAGACTGGGGATGACGGTAATTACCAATGCAAACAATCAAGTCGTGGGTGTATTCACCGATGGCGACTTGCGCCGTGGCTTAGCGCGCCAATTGGGGCTTGATACGCCGATTAGTCAGGTGATGTCAACCAATCCAAAGTCCGTCAATCCTGATATGCGTGCGTCTGATGCGCTCACCTTAATGAATGAACAAAAGATAAATCAGCTATTAATCATTAATGATGATAAGACTTTAGCGGGTATTTTGACCTTGCATGAGCTACTACATGCGGGTGTGAATTAATAGGCTTAAAATAACTACTTTTAAAGTAACTAGGCTTAAAATAATAAGGATAAGGTCATGCAAAGTCTGCTCACTAAAGCAAAAAACGTTAAACTATTGGTCATGGATGTGGATGGTGTACTGTCTGATGGAAAAATTATCTATGATGCCAACAGTGTTGAAACCAAAGGCTTTAATGTTCAAGATGGCTTTGGTATTCAGCGTATTCACCAAGCAGGTATTCAAACTGCCATTATAACGGGTCGCACTAGCGCCATTGTCACGCATCGCGCCAAAGAATTAAAAATTACCCATCTAGTGCAAGGGCGGGAAGACAAATTGACGGCGCTCAATGAATTGTTAGCTAAGATTGGTATCTCGCTAGCAGAATGTGCTTATATCGGTGATGATTGGCCAGATATCAAAGCCTTGCAATCCGTCGGATTTGCTGTAGCCGTGGCAAATGCTAATGGCGAAGTCATCAAACGGGTCGACATGGTTACCACGCGCTCAGGCGGAGAAGGGGCAGTTCGTGAGTTATGTGATTTGATTTTAAAAGCAACGGGTCATTACGATGATATTTTGGCCAGTTATGTGGTTTAGGTCATATAACTTGGTTTAAGGGATTTATGCTAAGGGATTTGTTCTAAGTGATTTTTTTTGAAAGTGGTTTAGTTTAAGTGATTTGTTTTAAGTGATTTGGCGTATGCGGCTTAGTGTGGTAACGTCCTTTTTTATCAAATTTTTTGGCAATGTTAGGTGGCAATCGTGTCAACAAAAACGCTATTTATTTTAGGCTTATTATTTATTATTGTATCGGCCTATTTTTATGCGCAAAACGATGCTCGCTTGACCCAAGTATCACTCAAACCAACCGATATTGATTACCAAGCAGAGCGAGTCAAAGCACTACAAACGACCGAAACAGGTAGTGTGGGCTATCAGTTAACAGCGGCGCAGGTGACCCATTACCAAAATGCCAATACCGCCGTGATGTCTAAACCGCAGATTGTTATCCGTCCAAAAAATGAGCGCGAGGTAACCTTGGTGGCTGACCAAGCGCAATTGGATGAAAATAAGCAGATTGCCAAACTGATAGGTAACGTGACCTTAACCAGTGTTCCGCTGCTTACCCAAAATACCAGTATGTCGAATTTGCCTGTTAAGATGATAGGTAAAAACTTTGTCGGTGATTTGGTCAATAATACAGTAATGACTAATGAACCGCTTACCTTTATCCATGGGAATAATCGGTTTGATGCCAAACAATTTAGTGGTGACTTGGCAACGGGTGAGTACGGTTTTGGACAAGTGAGTGTGATGATTCAACCTGCACAGTAGCTAACCCTAGCCTTTAGTACAGCGGCTACTGTTAAGACAGCAACTCAGTTGTGATGTTGACGGGATTCAAGTGAGTATCAAGAATATTTAACTTCGGTGCTAATTTAATCTATATTGTTGATTTTAAAATTTTTATATAAAAGGTTTAACATGATTGTGGTGAAGACTCGACAATTAATAATGGCTGGTGGTGTGTTGGTTGCTGGCATCCTTGCGGCATCGAACGTCGCAAACGCCTTGCCATCAGACGCCAATGAGCCGATTCGGTTGTTGGCAGACAAAGCGACGTACAGCGAGCGCTCTGGGGTGACAAGCTATACAGGCAACGTTACCATTAGCCAAGGCACACTCAAAATGGCGGCGGATAATTTAACCGTCAATTTGACGCCAACCCGCGCCATCGAAAGTGCAGTCGCAACCGGGCGTCCTGCCACTATCCAACAAATTGTGACACAAGAGAAGGGCTTGGCTAAAGGTCAGGCGAATCGAATTGATTACAATGTCAAAACAGGGCTTGTCACCCTCACGGGTAATGCGCGCTTGACCCAAAATGGCGGTAGTTTTTCTGGCAATGTCATCCATTACAGTCTAAAAGTGGGTGATATTGAGGCAAAAGCAGGGAATAACCAACGTGTTGAACTGGTGTTTCCGCCACAAGCGAGCAACCGTGTGGGCGTTCGTAATCGCTAGTATTGTTTAACTTGCTTTCGCTCTGTTCATTGCCATTGTTTAGTTCTAGGATTTATTATGTCGCAACCGCAAGCTAACCAGACTCTAATCATGCAGCACCTTGCCAAACGCTATGGCAAGCGTTGGGTGGTTAAAGACGTGTCTTTTTCGGTAGAACAAGGACAAGTGGTTGGGTTACTCGGTCCAAATGGGGCGGGTAAAACTACCAGCTTTTATATGGTCGTCGGTCTGGTTAATATGGACAAAGGGCAAATACAGCTCGGTAATCGGGATTTGTCGGCATTGTCTATGCACGAGCGCGCCGCATCAGGCATTGGCTACTTACCGCAGGAAGCGTCAATTTTTCGCAAATTGACCGTTGAAGAAAATATTTTATCGATTTTGCAGACTCGCACAGATTTGGATAAAGCGGGGCAGCAGCAGCAACTTGAGCAGCTGATTGGGGAATTTAATTTGGGTCATGTGCGTCACTCATTAGGGATGAGCGTGTCAGGCGGTGAGCGCAGACGCTGTGAGATTGCGCGCAGCCTTGCCTCAAATCCCAAGTTTATTTTGCTTGACGAGCCTTTTGCGGGAGTCGACCCGATTTCGGTAGGCGATATCAAAGAGGTGATTATTAAGCTTAAGCAGCGCGGCATCGGCGTGTTGATTACCGATCACAACGTGCGTGAGACTTTGGCTATCTGTGAGCACGCCTATATTGTCAGTGAAGGACAAATTATTGCGGCAGGTACACCAGAGCATATTTTGGATAATGAGTTGGTACGTAAGGTCTACTTGGGTGAAAATTTCGTGGTCTAGTAAGATGGTTAGAAGCAAAACGTGATGACCACCAAAGCACGCATCTGGCAGGCGATTTTATTTGAGACAATCGCCATACTAGTATCATTAGGCTGGGTAAAATTACTCAGCTTTTTTGGCTTTACGAGTAGTGAATCGCAGCATAACTCAATTATATTAGCGCTGCTAATTGGCATTTCGCTTATCGCCATGATTTGGACTTTTATTTATAACTTATTGTTTGATAAATTTTTTACCGGTGAAAAACTGGCTCGACCGCTATGGCTACGGGTACTGCATATAGTGGGGTTTGAAGGTGGCTTGTTGGGCTTTACCTTACCATTAGTCATGTGGGTGATGAATATTGGACTGTGGCAAGCGTTTATGCTCGATATTTCGTTGACCTTACTTATTTTGGTATATGGGTTTATTTTTTACTGGATTTATGACCTAGTTGCCCATAAATATAGTCGCAAATAACAGCAATCTTGCGTGTCAAAACTTGTGTGTCAAACATAGCTCGCTATCCCTAATTTCATTGCATTAATGTCATCGTATTAATTTCATTGCATAGTTTATCCCTCTCACCACCACCCATACTCTTTAAGTTTTTTTATTTTTAAATTTTTCTTTGCAAATTGGACTCTATGGCAAAATCAAAATCATCCTACGTGTGCCAACAATGTGGCGCAAACTTCGGTAAATGGTCGGGGCAGTGTGCCGAATGTGGCGCATGGAATAGCCTTGTCGAAGCCCCGACGGTCAGCATGCCACATCACAAACCTGTCACCAAAAAAGCTAGTAACTACGCAGGCGAGCAATCGAGCGTCATGCCACTTAATGCCGTGCCTATGTCGCTCGATACTAGGCTACCAACGGGTGTTGGTGAGTTTGATCGGGTGTTAGGCGGTGGCTTGGTGGCAGGTTCTGTGGTGCTGATTGGGGGTGATCCGGGTATTGGCAAATCAACTATCTTGCTACAGACGGCGATTCACATGGCAGAAAATCAAAGTCTCGCCGGAAGTGCACTGTATATTACGGGTGAAGAATCGTTGTCACAGGTGGCGATGCGGGCTAGTCGTTTGGGGCTACCCAATAACAACTTAAAAGTATTGGCAGAAACCAATGTTGAAATGATTTGCCAGGCCTTGACCCAAGAGCAACCAGCCGTCGCCATCATTGACTCAATTCAGACTTTGTTTACCGAAGCCATCCAATCCGCGCCAGGCGGAGTCAGTCAAATCCGTGAATCAGCGGCGATTCTGACGCGCTATGCCAAGCAAACGGGTACAGCGTTATTTTTGGTCGGGCATGTGACCAAAGAAGGGGCGCTAGCAGGCCCTCGCGTGCTAGAACATATGGTGGATGCGGTACTGTATTTTGAAGGACAGTCGGACAGCCGTTTTCGAATGATTCGTGCGGTGAAAAATCGTTTTGGTGCCGTCAACGAGCTGGGCATTTTTGCCATGACGGATGCAGGACTCAAAGAAGTGGCAAATCCATCGGCGATATTTTTAAGTCGCTATGATAAACCGATTGCAGGCTCAGTGGTCATGGTTAGCCGTGAAGGTACCAGACCGCTACTGGTTGAAGTACAAGCGCTGGTGGATGAATCGCAAGGACAACCTAGGCGCATGGCATTAGGTTTAGATTATCAGCGCTTAGCTATGTTGCTGGCAGTCATGCACCGTCATGGCGGTATCCAAACCAATGGGCAAGATGTGTATGTCAATGTGGTAGGCGGGGTTAAGGTGCTTGAAACAGGTTCAGATTTGGCGGTTTTATTGGCCTGTGCGTCTAGCATCAAGGAAAAGCCTTTACCTTATACCCTAGCGGTATTTGGTGAGGTAGGCCTATCGGGTGAAATCAGACCTGTGCCCAATGGTCAAGAGCGTCTAAAAGAAGCGGTAAAACATGGCTTTACCCATGCGATTGTACCCAAAGCCAATGCCCCCAAAACGCAATTAGAGCAATATCAAGGTCTCAAAATCATCGCGGTTGAGCGATTAGATGATGCGATTGATAGCGCCTTTAATTCTCTATAAATAAAGGAATCATCTATAAATAAAAGACATAAAAAAAGCTGAAAAGTAATGTTTCAGCTTTTTTATAATTGACTTTTTTATTCTGCATCAGCCGCAAAATTAAAGTATTTGGATTGACTGCCAATGATTTTTTCAACCGCTTCAATCACTTCATCCACCACATCATCATATACCCCATAGTGAAGTTCATTGCGAAACGAGGTAAACGGACTTTTACGTAGACCTGAACGCACTTCGGTAATACCACTTTTATGGTAAATAAAATCAACTTTACCATTGGTGTTTAGTACACAGCTTAACCGTCCATCTTTTACCATCATATCGACGCGCTCTGGCATAAAGATGTATTCATTGACATTTAACGTTTTGTCTTCGACAGCTTTCGTAACAAGTGATTTTAAATCAAACATAGTGACCTCAAAGGATATTGTTTTTTATAATTAAAATTGAGAAAAATAGCAGTATTGGCACTGCTTGCTTATCCAGTGTTATTATGAAGAATTAATTTATCACTGTGTGTAAAAAAATGGATAACTTATGTTATCCATCTTCATCATGTTAAGTGCTAGGGTTTATTTAACTTATTCTATTTAACCCATCTTATTTAACCCATCTTATTTGATTGGGCCCAGTTAATTTAGCTCAAAATTAAGCTGTCATCTTCTACCACTTCGCCGCGGGTGCGTTCAAACATATTGAGTAAATCATGGACAGTCATGCCTTTGCGTTCATCGCCTGATACGTCTAGTACCACTTGCCCTTGGTGTAGCATGATGGTGCGCGTGCCGTGATTGAGCGCTTGCTGCATGGAGTGAGTGACCATCATGGTGGTGAGATTGTTTTCTTGGACGATTTTATCGGTCAGTTCCAAGACGAAAGCGGCGGTTTTTGGGTCAAGGGCAGCCGTGTGTTCATCGAGTAGTAAAATTTTCGACGGCTGCAGGGATGCCATTAATAGGCTAACGGCTTGGCGTTGCCCGCCTGATAATAAACCCATACGGTCAGTGAGTCTATTCTCTAACCCTAATTTTAAAATCGCCAGTTTTTCACGGAAAATTTCACGGTTTTTGTGATTCAATGCGCCTTTTAAAAAACGCGATTCGCCACGCTTGTAAGCAAGTGCCATGTTTTCTTCAATGGTTAAGGCTTCACAAGTACCTGCCATTGGGTCTTGGAAAACGCGCGCTACCCAGTGTGCCCGTTGGTGGGCAGATTTTTTGGTCACGTCAATATTGTTTAAGGTAATTTTGCCGCTATCGACCCGAATAGTGCCAGCGACGGCATTTAAAAACGTCGACTTACCTGCGCCGTTGGTACCAATGACCGTGACAAATTCACCTGCTTCAATACGCAGGCTGATGCCACGTAAGGCAGGGTTCTCAATCGGTGTACCAGGATTGAAGGTCAATCGTAAGTTGTCTGCGTTCATCATAAGGCATTGTCCTTTTACTTTACTTTTACTTTATAAGTTGTTAAGTGCCAAAGTTAAAATCAACTATTTGATACCAAGTTAAGCGGCATGCTTATGGCGATTGCTCAAAATTTTTGATTTGATTTTTGGCAGGATTAAAGCAATCACAACCAGTAGTGCGGTGACTAAGTTAACATCTTGAGGACCAAAACCAATCGCACGTAAGGTATCATTTGACAACGCAATTTGGATAAAGAATTTATAAAGAATCGCCCCGACAATAGCAGATAGGGTAATCCACAGCATTTTTTTGGCAGGAATGATGGTTTCACCAATGATAACGGCAGCAAGACCAATCACAATGGTGCCAACACCAATAGAAATATCGGCACCGCCTTGGGTTTGCACAAAAATCGCACCAGCAAGCGCAATCAGCCCGTTAGAAATCGCCATACCTAACAAAATGCTACGAGAGGTAGCAATTCCTTGAGCTTGTGACATTTTAAGGTTAGAGCCAGTTGCCCGCATCGCCAAGCCCATCTCAGTACTAAAAAACCAGTCTAGGAATAATTTGGCAGCAATCACCACACCACCAATCACCACACAGCGCATCCAATAGCCGTTACTATCAGTCACCAGTTCGCCAAATATTGTTGGCTCACCGAGCAATGCCAAGTTTGGCGCTTGCATAATACGTAGATTGACGGCATACAGCGCGACCATGACTAAAATACTGGAGAGCAACTGTAAAATACCAAGTTTGACATGTAGCCAAGCCGTTACCAAACCTGCAACACCCCCAGCAAGCATACCAAAGATACACGCCAGCCAAGGGTTGACATCCGCGATGATTGCCACACCTGCGACAGCACCGCCTAAGGGAAAACTACCATCCGCGGTCAAATCTGGAAAATCTAACACCCGAAATGAAATGTATACGCCCAAAGCCACTAACGCATAGATTAGACCACTTTCTAGGGCACCAAATAAAGCAAGTAACGACATAACTGTTCACACAAAAAAGTAAAGACCGCTTGTTAATTCAACAAGCAGTCAGGTGTTAAGGTAAACCAAGTGGCATTAAGCGTAATGCGACTAAAGTACAAATACGCGCTTTGAAACTTTAGTTGCCACTGGGAAATTAAATTTACAATCACATTAAAACAGCTAAAACTAACAAAAGATTTATTGTTTAGCTTTTGGTGCAGGCTCTACTTGGGCTGCCTGACTAATTAACTCTTGTGGCAGCGTAATACCGACTTCTTGCGCGTGTTTTGGGCTAAGGTATAAGTCAAGCTTATTCATCGTGATAGGCTTGATGGTACCTGGTTTTTCGCCTTTTAGGACGCGTCCAACGATTTTACCTGTTTCGATGCCTAAGTCTTTGTAGTTGATACCCATTGCCGCGACTGCACCACGGGCAACGGAGTCCGTATCGGATGCCACTAGAGGGACTTTGATTTCTTTAGCTGCTTGGTAAAGCGACTCATAGGCGGATACCACGTTGTTGTCAAGTGAGGTATAGATGAGCTGAACTTTACCTTGTAGACCACGAGTTGCTTGGGGAATATCGGTAGTGCGCTGTGCAGGTGCCGCAACGATGTTGATACCCATCGGTTTAAATTTTGTTTCAAGCGCTTTCAGTACCACGGTTGAGTTAACTTCCCCTGGGCTGTATACATAGCCGACTGATTTAAGATTTGGTACGACTTTTTTCATCAGCTCAATCTGTGGCTCAAGTGGCAACATGTCTGATGCGCCTGTCACGTTGGTGCCAGAGGCTTCCCAAGATTTTATCAGTTTTGCTTCGACAGGGTCGGTAACTGCAGAGAAGATAACAGGAATTGAGTTGGTCGCTGCAATGACGGATTGCGCCGATGGGGTAGCAATGGCAACGATGGCATCGGGCTTATCCGCGGCAAATTGTTTGGCAATCTGACCGGCAGTCGCCGTATTGCCTTGGGCGGATTGGAAATTTACTTTAAGGTTTTGACCTTCCTTAAAGCCTTCGTTGCCAAGCTCTTCAATCACACCTTGACGAACGGCATCTAATGCTGGGTGCTCAACGATTGCCGTGATAGCAACAGACTTGGTATCGCCTGACGCAGCTGTCGTTGCACTTGCTGTGCTTGCAGTATTGGCATCAGCTGTTTTATTGTTAGATTGACTGCAACCCATCAGGCTTGCCATACAAATTCCACCTAGTATCATTGCTGTGGTCAAACGAGAAACACCAAATGTAGCGTTCAACATATATCACTCCAAAAATCCATCCATAGGTTAACAATTAAAAAGGTAAATCTTACACTTCAATAACAATATCATACAGCATTGTTAAACATTATTTACATTTTATCAGCTAATTTTGCAGCCGCATAGCGTTATATGTATTAGGCAAGTTTGCCAACTATGATTAAAGCTTTGGGTAACTGATTAAAAAGGCATTATCTGATAAATTCCTATAACATAACAATCTGCCTCATTTCGCTAATGTATCATTTTTCAATAATAATTCGCTAAGTCATCAGCTAACTAATAAGTCATAGCGCATTGTTTTTAAGTAGAAAGAAAATTACCACAGCATTGTCATATTAAGTTACATTTTAATTTCATAATAATATAGCTTCATACAAAATTACTTATACAAGGTACAGATAAAGGTGTATGACAATGAAAAAATCGACATTATTAACTAGCTTACTTTTAGCGGGCTCGTTCGTGGCTTCACCCGTTGTTTTGGCAGACCCCGGTCATGGTAAAGCTCAATATAAACAAGAAAAAAACTGGAAACAGCAACAAAAACACTATAAAGATGACCGCAAAGAAAACCAACGCTACAACACGAACCATGATAGAGAGCACGACAGAGGCGATAATCGGTACTACGATAGTCGCAGTGGTCGCTACCTAACCCACGAGCAGTATCGCCAATTGCCCCCAGGTCTGCAAAAAAATGTTGCACATGGTAAAGCGGTACCACCAGGCTGGGCAAAAAAACTAGACAATCGCTATTACACAGTCAAGCGATATAATGACCGTAATGTCTATGTGTTAAATAACAATGCTTATCGCCAGGCAAAGATTATCAGTCGCCCGCGCCCAGGTGAAGTTCGCCTACGTGTTGACAACCGCGTACTTGATGTCATTGAAGCGACACGTGTTATTTTAAATGTGCTTTAAATAACGCATCATTTCACTGCCCAGTTTGAAGAACCCGTCTATTTAGTTAGGCGGGTTTTTTCTTATTTACCCATAGCAATTATTTGTCAATTTTTTGCTCGGGTGTGGTATCAACGTTAATCGCACCTTTTAATAGTTCAGGATTTAGTGTTACGCCTTGTGCTTGGGCGTGTTTTGGGCTCACGTATAAAGTTAATTGGTTCATCACTTCGGGTTTAACTTGAGTGACAGGTGTACCATCCAAAATTTTGCCTACCATTTTGCCTGTGGTACGTCCAAAGTCATAATCATTGACACCGAGTGCTGCCGTAGCACCGCGGCGGACGCTAAACTCATCGGAGGCGATGATGGGAAGTTTTAACGCATTGGCTGATTGCACCATCGATTCAAATGCCGATGCCACATTATTGTCCATTGAGGTATAAATCAACTGGGCTTTGCCGCCAAGACTGCTAGTTGCCATGGCAATATCAGTCGGACGGTTGGCTGGGATATCCACTAAGTTCATGCCACGCTCTGGCAGCGCAATGTTGAGTTTATCTCGCAGCGCCACTGAATTCATTTCACCTGCGCTAAACACATAGCCAATGGATTTGGCTGACGGCATGATTTTTTGTATAAAGTCAAGCTGCGGTGCTAGCGGTAATTGGCTGGATAAACCTGTGATGTTGGGCTGAGTCGGGGTGTTTTGTTGAGTAATGAGTTTGGCGGCAACAGGATCTGACACCGCTGTATAAACAATCGGTATCTCTTTGCTAGCGGCAGCCAACGACTGAGCGGTAGGGGTGGAGATTGCCACGATAGCATCAGGTTTGTCAGCAACAAATTGTTTGGATATTTGTCCTGCCGTTGCCGTATTGCCTTGTGCAGATTGAAAATTTACCGTCAGATTTTGCCCTTTGATATACCCTTCAGCAGCCAATTCATCAAGGATACCTTGGCGAATGGCGTCGAGCGATGGGTGCGCCACAATCGCAGAAATGGCGATGGTTTTATTGGGTTTTTGGCTGGCAGTGGCTGAGGGTTTGCTAGACGTGTCTGCAGCTTGCGCGGGTGGTTTCTGAGGTGAGCAGGCGGCTAAAGATAAACCAAGAAGGGCGCAGATAGCGGATAATTGACCGCGTGTGAATGACAACATAGTATTCCCCAATCATCAAAATTGTTTTGTGAGCAGAGTATATCATTTCAATGTACTAGTTTGCTATAACATAAATGAAAGTTTGCTATCCTCTATACATATCATACATAAGTTTTTTTATTGTTTAGCGGTTTTTATGAATATTGGTCTATTAAAAAAATGTTGTAAATATTGCTGTCTGAGTAGGTTTAATTACATAAAGCGCTTAGTGGAAACAAAAAGACCTTAATTGAAACATAAAGTATCAAAATAATTGGATATTTCATGAAACTGTCATAATAAAATGGTATGAAAATCTTTCGATATCTTTTAGAATACAACTTCTACTCGCAGCATTATTTATCTTTTTTAAACGATTCGTTGCAGCGTTGATTAAGTTAAACATGTCTGTGCTTAGTAAAGGTAAATGATTCATAGATGGAATCATCGTACACTAACTCAACAAGGAGGCTATATGAACTCATCAAACTTGATGGCAGGCGTATTAGTAGTTGGTGCTATTCTACCTTCGGCTGAAGCACCCCATTATTGCCAATACAATAAGTCAGCTAATCCGGTTAGAGCCAATCGAAAATCTATACCTGTTCGCATTAGCGTTAGCAAAAGCGACCGTTAATCGGACTACATTATCGATTTTTTGATATTTAGGATAGCTTAATAAAAAAACCGCTGGTAATTATCAGCGGTTTTTTGTTGTGATCAAAAAAATGATTAAGAATGTGTCAAAATGTTTCAGCTCATCGCAATCAATCACAGTTAAGCCCATTAAGCAAGGGTCGCACCCGCAGGGATATGGTCATCTAGCGTAACCACGGTCAATTGACCGGCTTTTTCAGCCGATAAAATCATACCTTCAGAAATACCAAACTTCATTTTTCGTGGCGCAAGGTTAGTGACGCAGACCACAGTCTTGCCCACTAATTGTTCAGGGTTATAAAATTTGGCGATACCGCTAAACACATTGCGCGTTTTCACATTGCCCTGCGCATCTGTCTCACCCACATCTAGGGTAAATTGCAGCAATTTATCTGCACCTTCCACGTTATTGCAGGCTAGCACTTTTGCTACGGTCATCGTGACTTTGGCGAAGTCATCGATACCAATCAATGCTGTATCGCCAGTGGATTGTTCGCTAGCGGCGGCTTTGGTTTTGCTCGCGCCCGCTTGCCCAGTTGCGGCTTGATTGGCGATAGCAGGCTGCTTGTTTAAATCTTCTTTTGAAGCGTCCACCATCGCAGCAACTTTATCTTTGTCAACCCGCTGCATCAATGGGGTAAAGGCGTTGATGGTATGCCCGACCAATAACGCATGACGGCTATCAAAATCTAGGCTGTCAACATTGAGAAAAATTCGTGCTTTCTCACACATCAATGGCAATACAGGGGCAAGATAAACCACCAATTGACGGAAGATATTAAGCGCGACGGTACACACCGCTTGTACTTCAGCTTGTTGACCTTCGACTTTGTTGAGTGACCACGGTTTTTTGTCATCGATGTACTCATTGGCTTTGTCTGCGCACGCCATAATCAGACGCATGGCTTTGCTAAATTCGCGCGCTTCATAAGCGGCAGCGATGTCTTCGCCCGCATTAATGATTTGTTGCACCAAAGCAGGCTCGCTGATTGTCAGTGCCAGTTTACTACCATGATTTTTATGGATAAATCCTGCACAGCGGCTAGCGATATTGACGACTTTACCCACCAAGTCTGAATTGACTTTTTGCATGAAGTCTTCAAGATCCAGATTGATATCTTCGACACTGGCTGATAATTTGCTAGCAAAGTAGTAACGCAAGTATTCAGGGTCAAGGTTTTGTAAGTAGGTATCGGCTTTGATAAAGGTGCCGCGAGATTTACTCATTTTCTCGCCATTGACGGTCAAGAAGCCATGCGCGTTGATGGCAGTTGGGGTTCTAAATCCTGCGCCTTCAAGCATCGCTGGCCAAAACAGCGCGTGGAAATACACAATATCTTTACCGATAAAGTGATAAACTTCGGTGTTGTTATGATTTTCTTTTGACCAATAGTCATCAAAATTTAAGCCTAAATGCGCACCTTGTTGGTCACACAAGTTTTTGAAACTTGCCATATAACCGACAGGCGCATCGAGCCACACATAAAAATACTTGTCGGGTTCACTGGCTGGGGTATTTGGGATTTTAAAGCCAAAATACGGTGCATCGCGGCTAATATCCCAGTTGGCAAGACCTGCATCAAACCATTCTTGTAATTTGTTGGCGATAGAGGTTTGCAGGCGACCTTCTTTACGCGTCCAATTTTGCAAAAATTCGCTAAAGTTTGGCAGATTAAAGAAATAATGGATTGATGATTTTAAAACAGGCATTGCACCTGAAAGCGTTGAGTAAGGATTTTTGAGTTCGGTGGCATTGTAGGTCGTGCCGCAGACTTCGCAGTTGTCGCCGTATTGGTCTTTTGCGCCGCATTTTGGGCATTCGCCTTTGACAAAACGGTCTGCCAAAAACAAGCCTTTTTCTGGGTCATACAGCTGTTCAACTGCTTTGTGCGAGATATGGCCGTTTTCATACAAGCGATTATAAATCAGCTGAGAGTAATGCTCATTTTCAGGGCTATGGGTTGAGTAGTAGTTGTCAAAATCAACCAAAAAGCCCGCAAAATCTTTTTCATGGGAGGCTTTGACATCGGCAATTTGCTCTTCAGGGGTGACACCGTTGGCTTCTGCTTTGAGCATAATCGCTGTACCATGGGCATCATCGGCACATACATACGTCACTTGATGACCCAATGATTTCATGGCGCGTACCCAAATATCGGTCTGGATATACTCAACCAAATGACCCAAATGAATCGGACCATTGGCATAGGGTAGGGCGCTAGTAACTAAAATTTTTCTCACAATACACCTGTTATTGATTTGTTTAAAAAAATGTCATTATTGCTGTATGATAGCTTAAATCGCATCATTTCCCAACCAATGGGCATCAATCAAACAAGAAAAATTACTTTTCACACAGATATGTTCAATCTGTCTCTGTGAAAATTGGTAATAAACCCCACTTAACAGTGGTTAAAATCGTTAAAATAACAACATTGGGGTAAGCAACTATCATGTTCAACTTTATCAAACCAAAAACCGTGGCAACAGTGGATGAGTCCACGCTTAATCAGTTATTTGATGAATATCACGTCAATAACCAACCAATTCGTCAGTATGTCAAAGGGGCTAAACAGCAAGGTAATAGTCTGACATTGGATTTGCGCTTGCCCGATGACTGCAATCCTGAACAAATCCATCATGATTTGAGCCAAAAGCTGCATATTCATGGGGTCAGTGAAGTGAATATGAACATTACCTTGTTTGACAGCGCTACTGCGCCAAGACCTACGACCAAAGGCAGTGGCTCAACCCTACCCAAAACCACCAATGCCATGCCACCCGTCACTCAGGCCGCGCCACAAAGTGACAAATTAGTCACAGAGACCCCTGAACCTGCGATTGCCAAAAAAGTCACTACCCAAGCAGAATTAACACCGCATCCACGTATCGAGCATATTATTGTGGTAGCTTCGGGCAAAGGCGGCGTTGGCAAATCGACGACGACGGTGAATATCGCCTTAGCGCTGCAAAAACTGGGCAAACGCGTGGGCGTGTTGGATGCCGATATCTATGGCCCCAGTATTCCAAGTATGCTTGGCGTGGCAGGTCAGCAGCCGCAGCTGGAGCATGAGCAATTTGTACCGATTGCAGCGCAAGGTATGCCGATGCTATCCATCGGTAGCTTATTGAGCGATGACACTACCCCGGTTGCTTGGCGCGGTGCCAAAGCGACAGGCGCACTGATGCAACTTTACAACCAAACCAACTGGCCAAATCTTGATTATTTGGTGATTGATATGCCACCTGGGACGGGGGATATTCAGTTGACGCTCGCCCAGCGTATTCCTGTGACCGGTGCGGTGATTGTGACCACACCGCAGCATATCGCCTTGCTAGATGCGCAAAAAGGCATTGAGATGTTCCGCAAAACCCATATCCCTGTGTTGGGCGTGGTAGAAAATATGGCGCTGCATACTTGTAGTAGCTGTGGGCATACCGAAGCAATTTTTGGCGAAGGTGGCGGGGATAAAATGGCAGCACAGTATCAAGTGCCACTACTGGGGCAATTACCATTGGCGAAAGGCATCCGCGAGCAAGCCGATAAAGGAGAGCCGTCCGTCATTGCCAATCAAGGCGCAGGCGATGAATTTGCCGACTATTATCTCAATATCGCTAAAAATATCGAAGCCAATATCGCCAAATTTGCCAAAACGCATGATAACAATCGGATTTTTTAGCGCGATTTGACAGTCAAAGAATATGTGTTAAATAAACCTGTTTGGGCAGCATACAAACAGGTTTTAACTAACATACATAAGACCCCGCTAGACCAATGATACTTTAGATCAATAATACGTTAGACGAATAATTTAGTTAAGTCCAAATTGCCAAAGTTTGCATCGGTTTTAAGATGATAAAACTGGTTAAAAGTTACTTGATAGCCACTACCGACATTGTCAAGCGTGACAGGAACGCCTAACGGAAAATTAATGCGTCTTGCCACATGCCCGAAGGGAAAATCGGTGTAGATAGGTCGCCCTGTCGCTTGTTGGATAGTACGGATGACGGTATCAAAGGTGTAATCGCCATTGTAAGCATCACTGATACCGCTAAAATTAAATTTGCCCAGCACAATCGCTTGCTGTTTTGCCACAATGCCTGATAACACCAAGGTTTGTAGCATACGCTCGATACGGTACGGCTGCTCACCGGTATCTTCCAAAAATAAAATCCCGTTGTCGATAGTTGGCATATACGGCGTGCCCACCATTGCAGATAACACACTAAGATTACCGCCCCATAAGATGCCTTTTATCGGCTTAGCCAAAGGACGCGCAGTGTCACGATAAAGTTGAGCTTCTGGCACTTGGATACGTAGCTGGTTTTGGGTACAAAGGTTGATAAAACTTTGGATGGTATCGGTATTCACATCTGTTTTGCCAAAGTCACTACTGAGCATTGCCCCTGCTACATAAGGGAGATGACCTTTGGCGTACATGGCAAGCTGCAACGCAGTAAAATCACTAAATCCCATCAGCAGTGTACCGCGATCTTTGAGTTTTTGCGTCAGCGTTCGCCACTGCTGATCACTTAGTTTGTTGAGCAAACGCATCGCGCCATAGCCGCCACGCACGCCGAGTAATATCTTAGGCAGCTCATGTACAGGTCGATTAAGTAATGCGGTAATATCGCCCAAGCGCTCACTGTCTGAACCTGCAAAGCGCAAATAACGTCGGCTAATCACTTCTGGATTGTCGATATAAAATCCGGCTTGGGTGAGTCGGTGAATCGCCAGTAAGTTACGCTGTTCATCACTGCCAAATCCCGATGGTGCTACCAGATGGAGGTGGACGCCGCGACCTTTGAGTGCTTCACAATTGGCTTTGATGGTCGCAAAGTCCCATTGGGGCCATTGGGGCCATTGGGGATCGATGGGCATTGTTTCCATGGGCGTATTGCCATTGGGCATAGCGCCGGGCTCGCCAAAAGCCATGTTATCAGCATCATTGTTTGACCCATACCGCTGTGAAGGTTGGCTAATCACTTGCCCGCCAATGGTCAAATCCGCTTTTGCACCCGTTACCGTCGCTGCCGATAGCGCTATGCCTGTTTTTAGCAGTCGACGCCGCGTCAAGCCAGCCAAGTGGGTGGTAGTCATGTGGGCGTCATTATTCGCCATTTTTTGAGACATTTTATTATCCAAACAAATTCATCGACTTACAAAAATCATGGTTCAACTAATCGGGTATATTTAATCAGGTATATTCATCTTGTTGTTGGTATCTGCCGAGATACCATAGTAAAAAACCCCTGTCGCCACCAAACTCGATACCGCTACAAACATCATATCAAGCGCAGCTTTGTGCATAACATATAAATTCAATAGCGCAAAGACCACGAGCGCGACCACAAAAAAAATCGCCGCGTATTGCCATTTTTTATCAGTTGGGATGGCGGCGTCTTTGTAGTGAAAATGACGGATACTAAAGCCACTAGTGTATGCCACTAAGCCTAGCACTAACCATGCAAAAAAATTCATCGCTTATTCTCTATTAATCGTTTGGGTTAAAATTTGGATGAGACGTATTAACTCAAGCATCAAATCAAGCAGCAAACCAAGCTCATCAAGTCAAGCAGCAACTCAGGTGATTACAGTTTGGTGGTTTGCTCGCATGCTACTTTATAGACAGTATTGCTACCTTTGTAGATATAACCCAGATAGGGACTGTCAAATTGCGGGTTTAGGCTTGCAAAACTATCGGTGATTTTGGCGAGCACGAACACGCGGTCGGGACGGGCAATGATTTTTTCTAAGTATTGATGTTCATCGGCTTTGATGTCAAAGTATTTTTGTATATCTGGGCTGTCAGTGGCGATGACTTGCATGGCTTCAGGCTTGTCCCAGTTTTTGCTGGGGTCGTTAAACTCGCGCATTTGCATGGCATAGTTGTCACCATTTTTGATGATTTTGATTTGGGCAGGTTCTGTATGGCTGACTGTGTAACAGCCCACAAACACATCATCGCTAGCGGCAGGTTGTGATAACGCTGGCGACTGTTTTGCGCCATCGCTGCTAGTCGTTGCAGGCGATTGGGGCTTGTTACAAGCCGCTAAATTTAGGCTTAGCGCATAGACCATAGCCATACCCACCTTGGTCAACACAGCTGACACGCGCGCACGAGATTTTTTTTGCATAGACGTCCTTTACAACCAACAGATACCAACTATAAGCGGTTATTATAGACGTTTTGGCATGGCTTTTTATGCTTTTTTTTCTTATACTGAGGGCTGTTTTTTTGATTGTTTTGCTGTTTCATATGGGTTGTTATCTATGTCAAATCATGCCTTAACGCCCCTTGAGGGTCGAACCCTTGCTTACACTGATGGCGCCTGCCGTGGCAATCCTGGCAAAGGGGGCTTTGGTGCTGTGGTGATTTTACCTACCGGTGAGCAAATTGATATTTGCGGGGGTGAGGCACATACCACCAACAACCGTATGGAGCTGATGGGTGCGATTGCGGCACTGGAAAACAGCCCAAAAACGTTACCGATTCAAATCTGGTCAGACTCTAGCTATGTCATCAAAGGCATCAGCGAATGGCTGGCAGGGTGGAAAAAGAAACATTGGAAAAATGTCAAAAATGTGGAATTATGGCAGCGACTTGATAAGCTGTGCGAGCAGCGACAAATTGACTGGCAATGGGTTAAAGGACATGCCGGTCATGATGGCAATGAATATGCCGATAAGCTTGCAAACCAAGGCATTGACCAACTACCCAAAAGCTTTAATAAAGTGATTAAAAATCCACCCAATCCTACCACTGATTTAGAGGTTAAATCGGATTTTAGTGATAAAAACCCTGATTTTGATGATAAAAAAAAAGACCTGTCCATGAATCCAATGTCAACCGATAATAACCCAGTCCTCAATCACTCAGCGTTAACCCGCGATTTTAGCGATGCGTCTTTTGGTGACGCGCAAGATATGGAGTTTGCCGACAGTGAGATGATGGGGGATATTTTTTTGCAGGCACTTGACGGTGAGCCAGTCGCAAGCACTATTCAAATAAGCAAGGTTCAAGCCAGTAATACTCAAGCTAGCCATACTCAAACCAGCATCGATGTATCAACTCAATCATCGTTAGGGGGACAGCCGACCCACTCGCCAACAAGTGCTAACCCAAATTTTGCGGTGTTCACCAATCCACAAGGGCAATTTGTCGCACAAGATGACAGCTTAATTGCTCAGCGTCCCGTGTTTAACGGTATTACCAGTCAGCCCAACCCGACTTTTATACCTTTATTACCCATCGCCAAACACAAAGGCACTGCCAATCGCCAGCTGATTCTCGATACTGAGACCACAGGGTTTGAAGCGCAAAATGGTGACCGTATCATTGAGGTAGGTATCGTTGAGATGATTAATCGACGTTTTACCGGTGAAAAACTGCATGTCTATATCAACCCAAAAATTGAGATGGGTGAGGAAGTCATTCGCGTTCATGGCATTCACAATGTGTTTTTAAATGATATGCCCGTATTTGAGCAAGTCGGTGAAGCGATTTATGACTTTTTACAAGGCGCAGAACTCATCGCGCATAACGCGGGGTTTGACATGAGCTTTTTGCAAGCTGAGTTTGCGCGCCTTGGCTTGCCCGATATCCACCAAGCCGTCACTGTGACAGACAGCCTTGCCATTGCCAAACGTATGTTCGCAGGGCAGCGTAATACCTTGGATGCGCTAGTTAAACGTCTCAATGTCGGTAAACAAGACCGTACCTTCCACGGGGCGTTACTCGATGCCGAGATTTTAGCGGAAGTATATCTGGCGATGACAGGTGGACAGGTTGCGTTAGCGATTGATGATGATGTCGGCGGCGGTGTAGGCGGCGCAACTGAGCATCAGCGTTTTAGCACGACTATCAAGCGCTTTTTGGCAAGTAGCGAGGCTGAGCAGGCGCATCTAGAGTGGCTTAACGCCTTAAAAGATAACAACCCGCAGCTGGCTGAAAACTGGGCGAGTGTTTAACAATAAAAATGCCTTATTAGATTTTGTGAAGGCATTTCTTTGATGGGCAAAATTTCATGATAGAGTGTAATTATTGTGCGGGTGTTAACACTTTGACATAGACACTGGCATAGGGACGTCTTACAATAATCAGCAATAAGCGTAGCTGCCATTTTACCTTTATCAACTTAAAGTCATTTTGGATAAAAAAACATGAGTCTGCCAAGTCCTAACTCACAAAAACTAACGGCCACCAATTTTGATTTGCCTTCATTGCATTTATTAAGACCTGAGATTGCCGTGATGCTACACGATGCCGAGATGCATTTAAGTGAGTTTAATGACGACAGTAGTCAAGCGCCTTTGCTACTTGATTCCGTGGATACCTTGGCGCAACTGGCAAAAGTACTGCGGTTGATTCAATTAGAGGAAGGGTATGAACTTGCCAATAGTCTATCGGCAGGACTGCAAAAACTCTATGACGAGCGCGACCAAGCCAACCGTGACAAAGCCAGCAATGACATGATGATGGATGTGTCAGAAGGCATCATGACATTGGCGCGTTATATCGAGTTTGTATTACTTAAAGAGACCATTGAACCCTCATTGTTGTTGCCCATTATCAATCAACTTCACAGCAATTTGAATCAGCCAGTGCTGCAGCTATCAGACTTAACTGCCAACAAAAACAGCAGTATCGCGATTGCCAACCCGGAACAAAATTACCAACCGTTAAAATCACTCGGCATTGACCCAAAAAAATTAGTGGAAGCTTATCGCGCAGGTCTGAGCGTGGCGCTCACCGCACAAAGCAATCAATTATCGCCAAAAGAGCGAGGAAAACTCAAAGCCATGCAAGCTGCCTGTGAAATGGTTTCAAAACGTACCGATAGTTTGTTTTGGCATGCCGCTGATGCGGCGGTATCAGATTTGGCAGAGGTATTACCGCTTAGTAACTTGCAAAAGCGGGCGCTGATTTTTGTTGAACAACAATTTAATGACTATCTGCCTGTCAATGATTCTCGTTTTGCTGATTTGGTGCAGTTTGCCAGCTCAAGAGATAGCCAGCTTGCCCTGCAAGTTCAGCACAAATTCTCGGCCAATACCTTAAACGAAACCCAGTTAACAGCCATGCGTCGCTTCTTATTTGGACCTGACTGTGAAGCGACTAGTACGCTCAACCACATCATCCAGCAAGAAATCGATTTGATTAAATCTGCCAGTGACAATTATGCCCGCCAAGTTAATCTCAATTCAAGTACAGATGAGATTGATAGCATGGCCCAGCGTTTGCATGATTTAAGTAATGTGTTTAAAACCTTAAATTTAAATGAGGTTAGTGCGGCGCTGAATCAACAAACTGGCAAAGTAAAAACTTGGACGCAGCCAACGCCTAATGATTTTGATGAATTGCTTGGCACTTTAATGATGGCGGAAAATGCGGCGATTAACCTGGCAAAATCACATACCCCGGGTGCGGTGACATTGCCTGTGTACAACCAGACTATTTCGCTACATCAAATCGAAACGGCTCACAACACGCTCGTCCAAGAAAGCCGTACCGGGATTGCCACCATTGAAACTGCGCTCAATAATTATCTAAATGACGCCGACAAAGATATTCTACATATCACGCCTGTGCCTGATATCATGCGCGCTATCTCAGGTGCTTGCTTATTTTTAAACTTACCTCGACAAAGCCAACTGCTCAAACGCGCTGCTACAGTGCTACAAAACTTAATCGAGCAAAATGATTGCAGGTTGTCAGAGTATCAGCTTGCTAGCATTGCCGATATTGTGATGTCAGCAGATTATTATCTAGAAAGTCTTGAAACGAACAAACCCGCAGGCAACCATGCAATGTATGTCGGCTATCGCAGCTTACAACACATGCTTGTGGCCTAGGGTAATTTGGTAACCAACATGACCACATTACACCATGATTTACTTATATGTGATAACGATAAGTTCGCTTGTATAGGCGGACTTCCTTTTTTTTATCCTTGTGAGGATATGCCCGCTCAGGCAGTTAAAGTAAATACCGATGAGGCAGGCAACAGTATTTATGCCATTGCCTATCAGGATATTGATTTATCGCAATTGCCAGAAGCGATTACAGGGCAGATTGAGTTTCTGCGCTTTCGACATCTGATTGGCAGCCTTGATGCGCTACAAACTAGCCAATTAGCCAAAGCCATGCAGCTGTTACGCTGGCATCAAGATCATCAATTTTGTAGCCGCTGCGGTACGCCCACGGAGTTACACCCCGTTGAAAATGCCACCGTTTGCCCTAGCTGCCACTACCACCAATATCCTCGAGTGCAGCCTTGTATCATCACCGCCATCATCAAAACCACCGCAGACAAACCGCAGATTTTGTTAGCGCATCATCTACGGGCGACCGATAGCAAAATGTATACCGTGCTGGCAGGTTTTGTGGAAGTCGGTGAGAGTTTAGAGCAATGCGTGCATCGTGAAGTGATGGAAGAGGTAGGGTTATCTGTCAGCAATTTGCGCTATTTTGGCAGCCAACCGTGGCCTTTTCCTAGCAATTTAATGGTAGGCTTTATTGCAGAGTACCAAAGTGGCGATATCACCATAGATAACAATGAGCTGATGGATGCCCAATTTTTTGATGTAGATAGTTTAGATGAAAACGGCCCTGTCATTCCGCCAAAAGGCACGATTGCTTACCAACTGATCGAATGGGTGAAACAGCATTACCAATCTTAAACAGATTGATTAAGTGACTTGTTTTCATCATTTGTCTTGATGATTTGTCTTGATAGGTTATAGGCGAAATAGGCATGAGCTATGCTAAAATACACATTGATGATTATAGTGAATAAAAATTGAGCCATGTCTGATAGCCAACCTGTTTTCGAGGTACCCAATCTATTTAATAATTTAAACCTAAATAGCCTAAGTATCGAGCATCAACGATTAATACAACAAATCGACCAAGTCCTGCCGCAAACCCAATGCGGGCTATGCGGTCATCCTGAAGGCTGTCTGCCGTATGCCACCGCCATTGTCACATTGGGTGAATCGCATAACCAATGCGTGCCCGGTGGACAATCAGTTACTGACCAAATCGGTAAATTGCTTGGGCGTATCCCACTGACAGCTGAAGCATCAAAGTGGCAAACCGATCCCGCTACCAATCGTCCAATGGAAATGCGAGCCATCATTCGAGAAGAGGATTGCATTGGCTGTACCAAATGTATTCCTGCGTGTCCTGTCGATGCCATTATTGGCTCAGGCAAGCGTATGCACACCATTTTTACCGACCTATGCACAGGCTGTGAGCTGTGTTTGCCGCCCTGTCCAGTGGACTGCATCGAGCTGGTACCCTTCACACGGTTGATGGATGACGCGACAAGGCAAACCGAGCAAGACGGATTACGCGCGCGCTATTACGCCCACCTTGACCGTATCGAACGCCAAGTCAATGATAACACCAATGCCAAACCTGTGGTCAGTATGGTACAAGCCAAACTCAATGATATCAAAGTCGATATCGATGCAGCAGCGGCTAAAAACGCCATCGAAGCGGCAAAACTACGTACCCAAATCAAAAAATTAGAAAAACAACTTGCCGTACGCGCTGATGACAATAAACAAGCCTTGGTGCAAGCCTTGCAGCAGCAACTTGCGACACTGCCATAACCTAAAGAGTGCATCATGGTTGCCAACATCAAACCAAAAATTCAAGTGCCCAAAACCGCAGAGACGCCGCCCTCACGGCGCATGCCCAACAAAAACGTGTTGCCGTTTTTCCAAAAACTAGCCGCAGCCATTGAGAAACCAGAGACGGAACTGGAATATCAGAGTAACTTTGAATTGTTGATCGCCGTCATACTGTCGGCACAAGCCACCGATGTCAGTGTCAATCTTGCTACCCGTAAACTATATGCCGTTGCCAATACCCCGCAAGCAATTTTGGATTTGGGTGAAGCTGGGCTAAAAAGTTATATCAAAACCATTGGGCTATATAATAGCAAAGCCAAAAATGTGATGAAATGCTGCCAAGACTTGGTGGATAAATTTGCTAGCGAAGTACCGCAAACCCGCCACGAGCTTGAAAGCCTAGCAGGGGTAGGGCGAAAAACTGCCAATGTGGTGCTCAACACCGCCTTTGGGCAGCCCACTATGGCAGTGGATACCCATATTTTTCGTGTCGGCAATCGCACAGGCTTGGCAACGGGTAAAAATGTGCGAGAAGTGGAAGATAAACTCATCGCTCGAATACCACAGAAGTATATATTGGACGCGCACCATTATTTGATTTTGCATGGGCGTTATACTTGTAAAGCTAGAAGTCCCGAATGTGGCAAATGCCCAGTGTTTGATGAATGTATGTTTAAAGACAAAGCCAAGTTTATTGAAAAATAAGTTGCTTTAAATAAAACCAGAATATTAAACGACCAATTTTTTAATTCCAAACTTGCCTATGCATATTCATAATTTTATAGAAGTCGCGGCGGGAAAAAATAGAGAAAGCCAACAGACTTTGCTATAATCAACCCACTTTTAGGCTACTTTTTTACAAGCAGTTTTATAAACAACTTTATTAACAAAAAGGAAAAACTCATGGCAGATTTTAACCAAATTCTTGATGCGGGTGATGTTGATGGCGGCGTGATTAACGTAGTTATCGAAATTCCAGCGGGTTCAAATAATAAAATCGAATGGAACCGTAAACTTGGCGTGATGCAACTTGACCGCGTAGAGCCGCAATTATTTGCCAAACCAACCAACTATGGTTTTATCCCACAAACCCTTGATGAAGATGGCGACGAATTAGACGCACTGATCATCACTGACACTCCGCTGCCAACAGGCATCTTTATCGAAGCCAAAGTCATTGGTGTGATGAAATTCGTGGATGATGGTGAAGTGGATGATAAAGTGGTTGTAGTACCTGCAGATGACCGCAACAACGGTAACGCTATCAATACCCTAGCAGATTTACCACAGCAACTGATTAAACAAATCGAGTTCCATTTTAATCACTATAAAGATTTGAAAAAAGCGGGCACAACCAAAGTTGAAAGCTGGGGTGACATTGAGGAAGCCAAAGCGGTGATCAAAGAATCACAAGAACGTTGGAAAAAGCAATAATTTTACGCAATAGTTGTGTTGGTAAAAAACCTTTTCATTTGATGTGGAAAGGTTTTCTTTTTTTGGGTATATTCTATGATAGTCTCTCTGCAGAAATTTATATTAATTCTATAAATTGACGCAATAAATTATATACAAAAATCAGTAGTTTATTTTTATAAGAGGTTCATTTGATATGTCACTACTAGACCTAGTTGAATATGGTCAAGACCCTGATAGTACGATTATATAGTTAAAGAAATATAGAAGTGCTACAATAACAAAATGGCATACTCAACCGACTACCGACAAATGATACTGGACA
>NZ_JBIQEC010000083.1:0-552 GCF_045370505.1 Moraxella sp. 179-F 1C4 NHS
CGGGCCCCCGTCAATTCCTTTGAGTTTTAGCCTTGCGGCCGTACTCCCCAGGCGGGGCACTTAATGCGTTAGCTGCGGCGCGGAAACCGTGGAATGGTCCCCACACCTAGTGCCCAACGTTTACGGCATGGACTACCAGGGTATCTAATCCTGTTCGCTCCCCATGCTTTCGCTCCTCAGCGTCAGTTACAGCCCAGAGACCTGCCTTCGCCATCGGTGTTCCTCCTGATATCTGCGCATTCCACCGCTACACCAGGAATTCCAGTCTCCCCTACTGCACTCTAGTCTGCCCGTACCCACCGCAGATCCGGGGTTAAGCCCCGGACTTTCACGACAGACGCGACAAACCGCCTACGAGCTCTTTACGCCCAATAATTCCGGATAACGCTCGCACCCTACGTATTACCGCGGCTGCTGGCACGTAGTTAGCCGGTGCTTCTTCTGCAGGTACCGTCACTTTCGCTTCTTCCCTACTGAAAGAGGTTTACAACCCGAAGGCCGTCATCCCTCACGCGGCGTCGCTGCATCAGGCTTGCGCCCATTGTGCAATAT
>NZ_JBIQEC010000084.1:0-543 GCF_045370505.1 Moraxella sp. 179-F 1C4 NHS
GAGAGTTTCCCAAACTTTGTGTAACTGCTTATAATCCACTAACAGGAGAATAAGCAATGACTAACCAATCTGACATCAAGAAACTGGCTGAGCAAATGGCCAGCAGCATGAAAAGCTTCGATGACATCAAAGACTTTCAAAAGCAGCTCATGCAGTCCTTCATCGACACTGCCCTAGAAGCAGAAATGGAAGAGCATCTCGGCTACCCCAAGCATGAAAAGGCAGACAGGCCTAATAAGCGCAATGGGCACACTAAAAAGAGAGTCCGTAGCGACACAGGCGAGCTTGAGATCTCCACCCCAAGAGACCGCGACAGTAGCTTTGAGCCTGTACTTGTCAGTAAGCACCAAACCCGTATTTCAGGTCTTGATGACAAAATCATCAGCTTTTACGCCAAAGGTCAAACCACTACTGAGATTGTCGAAACCATCAAGGACATCTACGACGTCGACATCTCAAGCAGCTTGGTTTCCAGAGTCACTGACAACATCTTGGATGACATCACCGCTTGGCAGAACCGGCCACTGAGCAGCGTCTATCCTA
>NZ_JBIQEC010000085.1:0-543 GCF_045370505.1 Moraxella sp. 179-F 1C4 NHS
GAATGGCTGTCTGTTCCTCTCCCTCGTTCCTGGAGTGCTTGTGAGTGTCTGTTGGGTCCCACGTCATGTGGGGGGTCTCCCCCACGTCACGTGGGAGGTCACCTCTCCTTTGGGGTGGGGGGTCACCTCCCACGTCATGTGGGGGGTCACCTCCCATCTCACGTGGGGGGTCGCGGCGCGGCCTCGGATCATCACGGGGCACGGCAACCCACTTGGTGAGCCGGACGGAGTACGTCTCCGTGCGCGGCTTGCCGTCCGCTCCATAGACGGTGCGGGTGAACTCCACGGGGCCGACTCCACGGGCCTGGTAGGTGGTCAGGGGATCCAGGGCCAATGCGTAGTCCCTGCGCTGTCCGGCCTTCCCGTCCATACCAGCCACCAGAGGGCCAGCGACCTCCAGGCCGCGGACGACGCGCCGCACGCGCTCGGGCGTCCGCGGGTGGTCCGGGTCCATGCCCAGCGCCTTGGCTAGTTCACGGTGCCCACCGAAGTAGGGCGGCGGCGTGTGGCGGTCGTCAGCCATGAGGGCCATGGCGATGAGGG
>NZ_JBIQEC010000015.1:0-64939 GCF_045370505.1 Moraxella sp. 179-F 1C4 NHS
TGTTTACTCTCGCTGACTGCTTTTTTTGTTATGATAGCGCTTTTTTAAAGGGCTGCGTAACTTCAGTTATCTAAAAAAACTATCCTTAAACCTGTGAAGATTGAGAAAATTAGCCACAATATAATAACTACAAAACAAGAAAATGAAAAACTGAATTCATAATTTAATGTTGCTTTTAAAATTAAAATGAATGGTAAATTAATTACAATTGATGCGAGAGAAAAGTTTAAACCTGCAAAGAAAATTCTAAATATTTGTATATTTGAAATTGTTTTCCATTTTTCAATTAGAATTAATATAAATGGTAGGATTGAGATAGCAGGAAAGTAAGTAATTAACTTAGAATTTATTTCTATTTCTAAGAGATATTTTAAGATAAAAAATAAAGGCGTACTAAAACAGAGAACAAAAAACACGCCAATTTCACGAGCATAATTTTTATGAATATTCTGGTAAATAGGTAAGTTTTCTTGATATAACCACCTTAAAATCATAGGAATTAAAGTAAAAGTAGTTATAAATGTAATAAGAACTGTAAAAATACTTAAAGTTAAGCTCGGAATGGTTTGACTGTTTGTTAAAGCAGAGTATATAAGTGACTCAAATCCTATTTCTGTTAAATAGAATTTGATAAATAATCTTGATGTAATAAAAGCAATTACAGAACCACTTAGTAAACCAATAATAATAGAAGTTATTCTTTCTTTAAAGAATATAACTAGCTTTTTATAGGTTTCGTCAGCTATATCAAGATTATTTAAATTATTTGTCTCAGTATTTGGTTCTGTAATCATGATTAATACCTACAAATTCGGATTTAGCCACTTTTCTGCGGTAGCTTTATCCCAACCCTTACGTCTAGCATAATCTTCAAGCTGGTCTTGACTGATTTTACCGACATTAAAATAATCACTCTCTGGGTGACTATAATAAAACCCACTCACACTAGAGGCAGGGTACATGGCATAGCTTTCCGTTAAATACGTCCCAATAGCATTGGTGGTATCAAGCCAGTCAAACAGCTTGCCTTTTTCGGTGTGGTCAGGGCAGGCAGGATACCCAGGCGCAGGGCGAATACCGACATATTTTTCTTTAATCAGCTCTTCATTGGTGAGATTTTCATCGGATTGGTAGCCCCAATATTGTTTACGAATCAACTCATGCAAATGTTCGGCAAATGCCTCAGCAAAGCGGTCGCAAAGCGCCTGTACCATGATGGCACTATAATCATCGCCTTTGGCTTTATAGTCATTGGCAAGTGCTTCTGCGCCAAACAATGACACCGTAAAACCACCGAGATAATCGGTTTTTTCAGGACTGATAAAATCCGCTAGGCTGTAATTAGGTTTACCACTGGCTTTATCAGACTGCTGGCGTAAATGCTCAAAGGTATGCGTGACATTGCCTTGCTCATCGAGTACCTGCACCGTGTCTGAGCTTGGGCGTTGGGCAGGGCTTAGTTTAAACACCGCTTTAGCTGTGACCAATTTTTCCTTGATTAATTTATCAATCATGGCTTGAGCATTGGCAAATAAGTCTTTGGCTTCCTCCCCGACGATGTTATCATCAAAGATTTTGGGATATTTGCCGACCAATCCCCAAGAGATAAAGAAAGGCGTCCAGTCGATATAGGGCAATAAATTTTGTAACGGATAATCGTCCAAAATGACTTGTCCTAATTGGTTGGGCTTAGGCGGCGTGTAGTTCGCCCAGTCGTATTGGAAACCTTGCTCAATCGATTCGGCATACGATAGCTTCGCCGCTTTGGGTTGGCGATTGGCAAGACGTTCACGGACTTCGCCATACTCTTGACGCAGCTCACTGATGAAATCGACGCGTTTTTCTTTAGATAGTAAGGTTGTGGCTACGCCCACTGCGCGACTGGCATCAGCAACATAGACAACCGCATCGTTTTGATAGTTGGGCTCGATTTTTACCGCGGTATGGGCTTTTGAAGTCGTCGCACCGCCAATCAGTAGGGGTAGATTAAAGCCTTGCTCCTGCATTTGTTTGGCGACATACACCATTTCATCAAGGCTTGGGGTAATCAAGCCTGACAAGCCGATGATATCGACGTTTTCATCTTTGGCGACTTGTAGGATTTTTTCACAAGGCACCATCACACCCAAGTCGATGATGTCATAGCCATTACAGCCGAGCACCACGCCGACGATGTTTTTGCCGATGTCATGCACATCGCCTTTCACCGTTGCCATGAGCACTTTGCCTTTGGTTTCGCCTGCAACTTTTTCTTTTTCGATATACGGATTAAGCCATGCCACCGCTTGCTTCATCACACGGGCGGATTTTACCACTTGCGGTAGGAACATTTTGCCTGCCCCAAACAAGTCACCGACCACATTCATACCGTCCATCAAAGGTCCTTCGATGACGTCTAAGGGACGGGGAAATTTTAGCCGTGCTTCTTCGGTGTCTTCATTGATATAAGTGGTTACCCCTTTAACTAACGCGTGCTCAATGCGTTTTTCTACGGGCAATTCACGCCATGACAAATCGACGGTGCTGTCTTTTTTCTTACCGCTCAAATAGTTTTCTGCCACTTGCATCAAATGGTCGGTGGCGTCTTGACCTGACTCGCCTTGGTTACGGTTCAAAATCACGTCTTCAATGGCGTTTCTAGCATCTGGTTCGATATCGTCATACAGCTCTAACATAGCTGGGTTGACAATCCCCATGGTCATGCCGTTTTTGATAGCATGGTACAAGAACACGGCGTGAATGGCTTCTCGAATGGGATTGCCACGAAATGAGAACGACACATTGGACACACCGCCTGAGACCATGGCATTGGGCAAATTGTCGGTAATCCATCGGGTAGCATTGATAAAGTCTAAGCCGTAGTTGTTATGCTCTTCAATCCCCGTGGCGACGGCAAAAATATTGGGGTCAAAGATGATGTCTTCACTCGGAAAACCGATTTCATCAACCAAAATATCGTATGAGCGTTTGCAGATTTGGATTTTACGCTCAAAGCTGTCTGCCTGTCCGTCTTCATCGAACGCCATGACGATAATCGCCGCTCCATAACGCTGACATAGTTTGGCTTTTTCCACAAACTCTGTTTTGCCTTCTTTTAACGATATCGAATTGACCACAGATTTGCCTTGCGTGCATTTAAGACCCGCTTCGATGATATCCCATTTTGATGAGTCAATCATCAGCGGTACACGGCTGATATCTGGCTCACTGGCGACCAAATTGACAAAGTGAATCATCGCCGCCTTGCTATCTAGCATGGCTTCATCCATGTTGATATCAACGACTTGGGCGCCGCCTTCGACTTGGTCACGAGCCACGTCTAACGCTTCGGTGTATTCTTCGTTTTTGATGAGACGCAAAAATTTCTTTGAGCCTGTGACATTGGTACGTTCACCGACATTGACAAACAGGCTATCCCGGGTGATGTTGAATGCTTCAAGTCCCGACAACCGGCAAGCTGGCTTGTAGTCTGGCAGTTGGCGTGGGGCAAAGGGTGACGTCATCTCGACAATTTTGGCGATATGTTTGGGGGTGGTACCACAGCAGCCGCCCACGATATTGACCAAGCCAGATTTGGCATAGTCGGCAACCATGGTGGCAGTTTGCTCAGGCGTTTCGTCATATTCGCCAAACTCGTTGGGCAAGCCTGCATTGGGGTGAGCGGAGACAAAAGTTTCGCACACATCCGACAAGGTTTTGATATGCGGCTTTAGCGCATCTGCCCCCAGCGCACAGTTAAACCCAATCGAAATCGGCTTGGCGTGGCGGATTGAATTATAAAACGCTTCGGCAGTTTGCCCCGACAACGTACGTCCCGAGGCATCGGTAATGGTCCCCGAAATCATAATCGGCAATTCAAACCCAATGGTGTCAAACACGCCCGTCACCGCAAAAATCGCTGCTTTGGCGTTTAGGGTATCGAACACGGTTTCTATCAAGATAATGTCCGCACCGCCTTCAATCAAAGCGTAAGTCGCCTCAGTGTAGTTATCAACCAGTTCATCAAAGGTGACGTTACGAAACGCTGGGTCATTGACATCGGGCGAAATCGAGCAAGTGCGAGAGGTGGGACCAATCACGCCTGCGACAAACCGAGGTTTGTCTGGGTTTGTCGCAGTGATTTCATCACACACTTGACGGGCAAGGGCGGCGGCGGATTTGTTAATCTCATAAACGAGATTTTCCATGCCGTAGTCTGCCATCGAAATTTGCGTGCCATTAAAACTGTTGGTTTCAATGATATCTGCGCCTGCCTCAAGATACGAGCGGTGAATATCACGGATAATATGCGGCTGGGTCAGTACCAGTAAGTCATTGTTGCCTTTGACATCACGTCCAAAATTGGCAAATCGCTCACCACGGTAGTCTGCCTCGATGAGTTTATAGTTTTGGATTTCTGTCCCCATCGCCCCGTCAAGGAACAAAATCCGCTGCTTTAACAGGTCAGCTAAACGGACTTTGTTAGTCGCTTGTATGGCTTTGAACGGAAAATTGGCAGGGGGTGTGAGTTGAAAATTGGCTGGGTCGTGGGGTTTGTGACTGGTAGGTGTGTTACTGGTGCTAATACTCATGCTAATACTCACTGAGAGGGCTTGTCCTGATTCAAATTGTCATAGGTATCTGTTAATAAGTCGATTATAACATTTTGTCGCCGCTCAATCGTTAGATTTGTGGAATAACCTGTTGAATGAAAATTTTAGCTAAAACCTAATTTGTGTATAAAAGCATGAGGCAGAGAGAATGAAAATAGCGTTAATCTTTAATATGTAAGTTAACGGCTATTCTCATTTACACTTTGCTATAATATATATTTTAAATACATGTTAAAACGATGGTTGCCCTAATAAGTGAGCATAGCCATGCAACAAATCAGATTACCTAACAAACCCCCTTATTCTCCCCATCCTGTACTCAATTTAGGCTTTCGCATTTTCTTTTTAGGTGCAGCAGTGTTTGCGATTTTGACGATGCTGAAATGGGCATACATAACGTTTGCCACGCGGTTTGAGTTTGATGGTACGCATCAGATGATGCCGTTTTACTGGCACGGTCATGAGATGTTGTATGGTTACGCACTGGCAGTGATTGCAGGGTTTTTGTTGACCGCCGTGAAAGCTTGGACTCAGCAGTCTATGCCTTATGGTTATAAGTTGTTGGTAATTTTTGTACCTTGGGCGTTGGCTCGAGTGTTATTTTTGGCCAACGGCATAAATATCAACACCGGCACGCTGATAGCGGCTGCGAGTGATACCATATTTTGGTTATTAACCGCCTCTTTTCTTATCTTACCGATTTATCGCGTTCGGCAAAAACGCCAAATCGGTATCGTGGCTAAGTTGCTTTTATTATTCATCGGACAGGTTTGGTTTTATGTTGCGCTATTTACCCAAAACAATAATGGCATGCATATGAGCCTGTTATTTGGGTTGTATTTGATTGTTGGCGTGGTGCTTACCATGGGTAGACGCATGATGCCCATGTTTATTGAACGTGGGATAGCTACGGGTGGGGAAGTACGACAGAAAGTTAAAAATTCTGATTTGCTGGATCGGCTCAGTCTGTTAGGATTTTTTGCCTTTATGCTGAGTGATGTGTTTCTAACGGGCTATCGTTGGGCAGTGTGTGCCAGCGGTACGGCAGCGCTAGTCATTGCGATCAGCAATTTAATACGACTTAAAAACTGGTATTTGCCAGAAATTTGGTCAAAACCACTACTGTGGTCACTTTGGCTAAGCTTTTTTGGTATGGTGATTGGGTTTTTCCTATTTGTATTAGTCCCTTTTGGTATCATTAATCACAGCTTAGCGATGCATGCCGTTGTGATATCAGGTATTGGGCTAATGACACTGGCAATGATGTCGCGGGTGTCTTTGGGTCATACCGGACGTAATATCCATCAGCCGCCCAAAACCGTTACTGTCATTTTTATTAGCATGACGATGGCTTGGTTGGCGAGGGTGGTATTGGGTTGGATACTGCCTGATTATTACTTTGCTACGCTGGCAATGGCTCAAGCGTTTTGGATTGTCGCCTTCTTGGTATTTGTAGCGAGTTATGCGCCTATCTTAACTTTGCCAAGAACAGATAAATTATTTGGTTAGTTTATTTAACGGTAAACTGCTCATCAGCTATGGCAACTTTGGGTGGCTCGATATAAGGTAACACAGCGCCACGGCAACTTTCTCTACTATTTTTAGTCGCAGCAAGCAGCTTTAAGCGCGCCAAATACTGGGCTTTTAACGCATTAAAGCTTTGTTTATCCACACCCGATGTATTTAAGGCGGTTAATTCAGCCGTAGCTACCCAGCGGTCAACAGTATTATAGTGCTCGCGAGAATGGCGCCAACCAAACTCACAAAATTCTGCTTCTGCCCAAATAAGTTTGACTTCACTATCGGCTACCGTTTTGACGAGCGGGGTGAATGCAGGCGTTTGTTTAATGGTCAACAGGCTTGCCCAAAGATCGGGACGCTGTAAACCTGATGTAGGCGGAATGTCTGCTGTCAAAGGCAGTTTGTCAACTTGGTTGGTTTTTAACGCCTCAACAATACTTAATGCTTCAGCCAGCGCATAACGACTTGCTTTGGTGAGGCTGGCTTCATTTCTTTCATGTGCCACATAACTTAGCCATGCATCGGCTTTATAAGCCTGAAAACGAGTATTGATTGGTTGGTGCTCAGCTTGATAGGGCTGTAGCTGCTCACGAATACAAAAAACATCTGCGACAAAGGCTTTATTTTGGGTGCCTTTAGCTATAACAGGTACAACGGCTTTTGTATCACTTGAACAATAAGCCCCTGGTTTATATTGGGTAGGCACTGCTTGGCTGGATAGTTCAGCATGAGCAGGATTTACCATGAAACCTATACGATGCAAAAATGGACGATGCCGATTCAAAATTGGAAACCTGCTATGCGTCAGTTTGTGATGTTATATGGACATCGGGTGGAGGGGTATTAATATAGAATATTTGTTTACTAGTTAGTATGATGCTATTTTAGGCTGCCTTTAAAGGTTTACACAAAAAAATTTGCAATCTCTCTTAAAGATAAGTAAGCATTGGTACAATTTTAACGACAATTAAATTGAAATAAAACCTAAAACAGCAAACATATGTCAGAACGTTGTTTTTTTCCGATAAGCTGATGTTTTTAACCTTTTGTATCATCATACCTTCATAATTTTGTCATATTATCAGCATTTTTAATTCTCATTAGAGAGTCTCAATATGCCAAATAATCAGCCCACTGCTAATAGTAGCCTTGTTATCAGCAATCATATCACCGATATGCTTGATGACTTACCCCAATCACAGTTTTTAAATGATGAAACCCTCAAAACCAATGATAGACTGCGTCAACAAATGCATGACGACTTGATTGACAGCTATGATGAAGAGATTGAGTCCGAAATGGACGACTACATCCAAGATTTACGGTATGACGGGCAGCCGTTAACCGACAGCCAAAAAATCGCTCGCCATATTTATTTTAATGAATTGATTCGTCTGCAAAAAGAATTGATCAAATTGCAAGATTGGGTAGTAGCAACCGGTGAGCGCATCGTTGTCATCTTTGAAGGTCGCGACTCAGCGGGTAAAGGCGGCGCTATCAAACGTATCACCCAACGGCTCAATCCGCGTGTCTGCCGTGTGGCCGCCCTGCCTGCACCTAATGACCGAGAAAAAACCCAATGGTATTTTCAGCGCTATGTCGCGCACCTGCCAGCGGCGGGGGAGATTGTGCTATTTGACCGCAGTTGGTACAACCGTGCTGGGGTTGAGCGCGTGATGGGATTTTGTACGGACGCGCAATACGAAGAGTTTTTTGAGTCAGTGCCAGAGTTTGAGCGTATGTTGGTGCGCTCGGGGATTCGCTTAATCAAATATTGGTTTTCTATCTCAGATGACGAGCAAGAGTCACGTTTTATGAGCCGTATTTATGACCCGCTCAAACAGTGGAAACTCTCACCGATGGATTTAGAATCGCGTCGGCGCTGGGAAGATTATACCAAAGCCAAGGAAGTGATGTTTGAACGCACCCATATCCCAGAAGCCCGTTGGTGGGTAGTTGAGGGTGATGATAAGAAAAAAGCGCGGCTAAACTGCATCAACCATCTGCTCTCACAAATTCCCTACCAAGAAATACAACGGGATGAAGTGGTATTGCCAGAACGCGAGCATCACGACAATTACCAACGTGAGCCAATCGCTGAAGATATGTATGTGCCTAACGTGTACTAATTTTTTAGTTTACTCCGACAAAAAGGATACGCTATGTACCTTTTTTAAACGCTGCCTGTTGTTGGTCAGTTAAACTTCAGCAATTGGCACGTCAGCGCTTAAAGAGACTGACTTGAAAACCGCAAATCTGACCATTGTGTTCTAGGTTCTGCATGGTAATTTGCAAACCATGCAGCTCAGCAATACGGCGCACAATCGACAGACCCAAGCCACTACCAATCTCAGCTTGACCTGCAGGGCGAAAAAACCGCTCTGATAGCCGAGCAAGGTCGATAGATGCAACCCCGTTGCCATTGTCGATAACTGTAATCACATCGCGATCTAACACTAACCGAATCGTGGTATGGTCAGGGCTATAGCGAATGGCATTGTCCAATAGGTTACGCAGCAAAATGCCGATTAAAGTGGCGTTACCTGTCAAAGGCAAGATAGCTTTGGCATCCACTAACACATCACGGCGTAATTGGCTGTTTTTTTCGCGGGCACGGCGGTTGACTTCTGAGAGAATGTCATTGGATAGGGCTATCCAATCAATCGGTGCAAAGGTCTGCGGATCGAGCCCTTGCTGCGGTGCCAGTTTTGCCAAAATCAGCAACTGTTCGACCAGTCGATTGGCGCGCTCATTACTGTGACTGATTTGTCGGCAGTGACTCAGGAGTGCATCGGTTTGGCTATCGGTTAAATTGGCTTGCAAGATGGTTTGTTGTAGCACATCGGTCTGTAGCTTGATGGCAGTGAGCGGGCTGCGTAATTCATGAGAGGCATCTGCGGTAAAGCGTTTTTCACGCTCAAGGGTATCCGCGACTTTATCAAATAACCCATTGAGCGCGTTTAGCAAGGGTTGAATTTCTAACGGTGTATCAACCGATAAAGGGGTTTTATCTTCAGGGCTGCGAGTGCTCAACAAGTCACTAATCCGTTTGAGCGGAACGAATCCACGCCGCACTGACAGCCATGTCAGCATAATCAATAGCATCACCCCAATCAGCGAAGGAACAAGTTGAATGGTTAATGATTTATATATAATCTCTTGACGCGAATTAAGGTTTTGCCCGATGGCAATGAGATGGTTGGTCGCGTCGTCATGCGCATAAAACAGGCGCCACGAGTGACTAAAGGGATTGAGCTCTTGATAGGCACTGTTGTTTTCCAAGAAACCGTGTTGTTTGGGCAAAAATGTAAAATGCTGACCGTCTTTATCAGCCATCAGTAATTTACCGTTTTGATCCCAAATCGCAAAACCCATATAGTCTTCTTCAGCATCCCCTAAATCGCCTGATAACAAGCCGTTTTCAAGATTTAAAATTTTAGGCTCATTGGCAGGGTTGGCGAGATGAAGTTTAACGTCTTGTGAGATACCAATCAGATAGCGGGCTAATTGGGTGATTTGGGTGTCATTGATTTCGTTGATTTCGTGCGAAAGCCGCCATACCGATATGAGGGTAATCGATAGCCAAATAATCGGTAGTCCGATGAGCAGGGAGTTGAGTAGCTGCCTTTGGATACTATAAGGTTTTTGGGTGGTAGGGGTCATAATGGTAACCGCTTAAAGCGGGATATCGGGCGAATCATTCAGGGCGCTGCAACGCAGGATTGAGATAATAGCCAATACCACGCCGAGTAAGGATAAAATCATTGCCGAGTTTTTTTCGCAGGTTATGAATATGTACTTCAATCGCGTTGCTTTCGATATCTTGCTGCCAACCGTATAGCTTATCCTCAAGGCTGGCACGGCTATGCACCAAATTGGGATAGCTGATAAACTGCTCAAGGACGGTGATTTCTTTGGCAGTCAAATCCACCCATTTGCCTTGATAAAAAACTTGCTGCTGCTGTGGCAAATAGCTGACATCCCCATAACGGATTTCAGTCTGACTGCGACCTTGGCTACGGCGAATCAAAGCCTGCAAACGGGCAACCACTTCATCTAAAGCAAACGGTTTGACCAAATAATCGTCTGCGCCAGCATTGAGACCTGCCACGCGGTTGGCAATGGCGTCTCGCGCCGTAATAATCAAGACAGGCGTGTCAATCTTTTGTTGTCGCCAATTGGCTAAAATGGTCATCCCATCACCACGCGGCAAGGTCAAATCCAATAACACAGCATCAAACACCCCTTCATGAATTGCCATTTCACCGAGTTTGGCATCAGCAAACCAATCCACCATCATGTTTTGTTGGCTCAAACCTTTGACAATGCCATCGGCAATGGTGGCATCATCTTCAATCAGTAAAATTCGGGTCATGAGGGTTTTCCGTGTGTTTTATCTTAGTTTTTAGCAAAGGTATTTATTGAACGGTTTTTTCACCCGTTATCATCGATTTTACCAAGTTTTGCTGTTGTAGTCTGCCCATTATAATCGCCGCTGCCACATGTAAAGGGACTAGCACCCAAAGACTGTTGGCTAAAAATTCGTGAATCGCTTGGATGCTATCGTCTCCCCAAAATTGGTCGGTGGTTTGCAAATAGCCTGTGACACCCAGCGCGATAATAACGCCCCACAGCGCAAACATCATCAGCGCACCCAACGGATTGTGACCCAGATGACCTTGAAACTTATGCTGCTTGATGTCGGTCATATGCTCGCGAATGCGGGTTGGGGTAGGGAAAAAATTACTAAATCTGGCGTATTGGCTACCCACCAATCCCCAAATCAAACGAAACACTACGAGCGCCACGACGGCATAGCCCATGTACTCATGCACATCACTACCACCTTCAGTGACGATAAGGTTGGCAAAAATACCCGCAGCGACTGCCCAATGAGTGATGCGCACCCAAATATCCCAGACTTTGACGGTTTGTGCAGATTGTGGTTGTGGTAACATTGCTATTTTCCATTGTCTAAAATATCAACACGGCTAAGTTAGCCGTGTGAAGGCATAACATTGGCAAACCTACCTCAAATTGCGTTGGTTGGATGGTTTGCTTATCCTATTATTAGTCGATTTCTGATTTAACGATTTTGCCGTCTTTGGTATCAAAGTACATTTCGACTTTTTTCCCACCTTTGCTTTTGCCATACATCTCAAAGCAGTTGCCATCAGTTTTGAATTTTTTGATAGTAAAGCCATGTTTTTCTAGTGCTTTTTGAAAATCGGCTTGCGGGATTTGTTCGTTTTTTGGGTGCGCTTGGCAGTTGGCTTCGGCAAATGCGCTGCTGGCTGATAACATAGCGAGTGCCAATAAGCCTGAGGTGATTAATGATTTTTTCATAATGCTATCCTAAGTTTTTAATAAAGTTGTCAGGTCACGGGATAAGGTTGATAATGAGGTATATCCGAGTGGCTGAGTGTATTAAAACAACCTAACCTTAACGAAAACTTAGCTAAAGATGGCGCAATAAAAATTAAAGCGAAAAATTAAAACCACTTGCAAAAGCAAAATTTTTTGGTAAAATGGCACTCCTACTTACGCAAGTAGATTGTTAGACCCTTTTAGGCATATAGCTCAGTTGGTTAGAGCACCACCTTGACATGGTGGGGGTCGTCTGTTCGAGTCAGATTATGCCTACCATATTCCAAAAGCCCCAGTCGATTGATTGGGGCTTTTTTATTGCAGTGATATCAAGGATTTACGTGGTTTTTCGAGAGTTGAAATTTTGACCACTTTTGTGATTTTGGGCACAGAAAAATCGCTTAAAAATCTTGTGTGCCCATTTTGTGCCCAAATTGTGCCTTGGTTAAGTTTTGAGCAAGTAGATTTTGACCCCCACTCAAATTTAAAAGAGATGAAACTGAATTATTTTTTTTCGAGTTTCATTGCTTATTTTAAATAGCCTTCATGCCCTAAAAAAAATCCTTTCAAAGTTATTCCCTCCAAATTAAAAACATGGCTATTAGAAACTTTAAGACATTGACACACTAGTTTAGTTAACCGTCTTGAGATTGGAAAAATAGATACAAAAGTTGTTATACGGACTATATAAAGTTTTGAGTTTTCACGGTACGACTCTAAATCCACATACTAATAAAATAATACATAAGCAAAAATTCAATATATTAAATTGCTTACCTTAACTTTAGATTAGGACTATCTCGTATAAAAATGAGAAATATTGACGAAAAAAATGCAAAGTAGATATATACTAGAAAAATTTAGTAGGGTGCATGAACAATATCAATCAAACTCATGTTTCTAAACCATCTATGCGATGGCGAACCTTTTTTGTTGCCTAGATTAATATTGCCAAGTTTTCTAAACCATCTATGCGATGGCGAACAAGAATTATGGGCAAATTATTTGTCGGTCAATTTTCTAAACCATCTATGCGATGGCGAACTCTAAAACATAGATACTTTGAATTTAGTTACTTTTCTAAACCATCTATGCGATGGCGAACATAACTCCGCAAGCTGTGGTAAAACGTAGTCGTTTCTAAACCATCTATGCGATGGCGAACATGAGATGACTAAACAAGGCCAAAGCGAGTTATTTCTAAACCATCTATGCGATGGCGAACCCAAACGAGCCGTGATTGAAGTATTGCAAAAATTTCTAAACCATCTATGCGATGGCGAACTTGCTGCTGTTTATATCAAGACTTTTGCAAGTTTTCTAAACCATCTATGCGATGGCGAACCTTGAGTGTCATTTAGCGGTGTGCTTAACTTATTTCTAAACCATCTATGCGATGGCGAACTTAAAAATCAGCAAGCCCACGTTAGACAGATGTTTCTAAACCATCTATGCGATGGCGAACAACCCTGAAACAGCGATAGGCACAGTCGCATTTTTCTAAACCATCTATGCGATGGCGAACTGGTGATTTTTTTTGATAGCTTGGTTTCTTTTTTTCTAAACCATCTATGCGATGGCGAACCTTTGGTGCCAAAGCGCTGCTCATTCGCCTGTTTTCTAAACCATCTATGCGATGGCGAACTATTGACCTTTTTATTTGACAGGATTTTGACATTTCTAAACCATCTATGCGATGGCGAACTCGATGACACAAATAAACGTATCGCTACACTATTTCTAAACCATCTATGCGATGGCGAACTTATTTGCTTGCTTGCTGTGTTTGTTAATCAATTTCTAAACCATCTATGCGATGGCGAACTAGCAGCAACAACAGGGGCAGGGGTTGAAGCATTTCTAAACCATCTATGCGATGGCGAACAACTATTGAATGATTATGTGCTTGAAAATGTTTTTCTAAACCATCTATGCGATGGCGAACGTCATCCCCCAACTATTTAAAATTGGCTTAGGTTTCTAAACCATCTATGCGATGGCGAACATCATAGTGTTTGATGGTCAGCGCAGCATGTGTTTCTAAACCATCTATGCGATGGCGAACTTCGCCTTGCTGTGTTGGTTTTTCTGGTGGCTTTCTAAACCATCTATGCGATGGCGAACTTTCACAGTATGAGAAGGGTCATGTAACTAAATTTCTAAACCATCTATGCGATGGCGAACGAACGTTCAGAAACCAAAAAATAATCTTTAAAGTTTCTAAACCATCTATGCGATGGCGAACGACATCGACCTTGACATGGGTTTTGAGAAGATTTTCTAAACCATCTATGCGATGGCGAACCCGATATCTTCGATGCCTACGGATGTTTTGTTTTTCTAAACCATCTATGCGATGGCGAACACGGACTTGGGCGAATAACCCAAAGCATCAGTTTTCTAAACCATCTATGCGATGGCGAACGGGCTATAGTGCATTGTTTGGCTATAGCGTGGTTTCTAAACCATCTATGCGATGGCGAACTAATATGTTACTCTGATTAATATATTACTCAATTTCTAAACCATCTATGCGATGGCGAACTTTGATTGTGAATTCGACACTTACAACCTTAATTTCTAAACCATCTATGCGATGGCGAACGATATGTAACCCACTTTTTTTATGTGGCGTAATTTCTAAACCATCTATGCGATGGCGAACATGAGCTGGCGAAAAAACATAACGCCCATGATTTTCTAAACCATCTATGCGATGGCGAACCGCCCAGAATAGCGCCTATTTTGGGTTTATCTTTTCTAAACCATCTATGCGATGGCGAACACAAGGCTTCGGGCTTTGCTGCTTTTGATAATTTTCTAAACCATCTATGCGATGGCGAACACAATGGCACTAAATACCAGTTTTAAATCACTTTTCTAAACCATCTATGCGATGGCGAACATACCAGAGTTGCCCAACATTGTTAGGAATGGTTTCTAAACCATCTATGCGATGGCGAACTTTCAGATAGTTTTATCAGCCGCCTTACCCGTTTTCTAAACCATCTATGCGATGGCGAACATATTCCAAGAGTGACTTTTTAGTTGCTCTAGTTTCTAAACCATCTATGCGATGGCGAACAAAAAGCTACGGTTATCATCAATGCTATCAATTTTCTAAACCATCTATGCGATGGCGAACCAGTCGATACCCCTGCGTACTTCCCAACTAATTTTCTAAACCATCTATGCGATGGCGAACAAAAACCACAAAAATGCTAATGCCATGGTCAATTTCTAAACCATCTATGCGATGGCGAACCCTTTAGATTCGACTTCATGCACAGCACGCATTTTCTAAACCATCTATGCGATGGCGAACTCGTAAAAGGTAAAATCACGGTACTCCGCATATTTCTAAACCATCTATGCGATGGCGAACGCCTCCCCTGTACTCGTTGAGCATGACTTGGCTTTCTAAACCATCTATGCGATGGCGAACTTTTTGTCTTTAAAGGTGCCTTTGATTTTTTTTTTCTAAACCATCTATGCGATGGCGAACGATTTAGCAGAACTGATGATGTGGCACGACAATTTCTAAACCATCTATGCGATGGCGAACGACTAAAGATGAGCAGGACATGGTATTACAAGTTTCTAAACCATCTATGCGATGGCGAACGCTCCGCAATCAAGCTATCACTGAAGGAGCAATTTCTAAACCATCTATGCGATGGCGAACGTGATGCACAGTTAGATACTTATCAAGTTGATTTTCTAAACCATCTATGCGATGGCGAACGAAGCTCAATGGGCGATTCAGTACTAATTGCTTTTCTAAACCATCTATGCGATGGCGAACGCCAAATCCGTTTAATGTTCCTACTGCAATTTTTTCTAAACCATCTATGCGATGGCGAACTTTTAGCCAAAAACTCAGCGTTTTCAATCGTTTTTCTAAACCATCTATGCGATGGCGAACTTTCGTGAATTTGTTGCCCAGAGAGTTCAAACGTTTTCTAAACCATCTATGCGATGGCGAACTTTCAGATAGTTTTATCAGCCGCCTTACCCGTTTTCTAAACCATCTATGCGATGGCGAACTAAGTAAGCTCGGCCTGTTGCGGTAAATTTTGTTTCTAAACCATCTATGCGATGGCGAACGCCAAATCCGTTTAATGTTCCTACTGCAATTTTTTCTAAACCATCTATGCGATGGCGAACCTGGCAAAATTCTGGTTAAGCTCGTTCACCGTTTTCTAAACCATCTATGCGATGGCGAACGTCAAACTGCACATACACACTATCGGTCACTGTTTCTAAACCATCTATGCGATGGCGAACTCATGCCGATAAGCGACCGACCGACCGATGGGTTTTCTAAACCATCTATGCGATGGCGAACAAAAAAAGTAGGTTAAATAAAGTCTGAATTTGTTTCTAAACCATCTATGCGATGGCGAACTATGCCATGTCTATTATCTTGGGGGCTATTGTTTTCTAAACCATCTATGCGATGGCGAACAATCAGTTGGGTCAAGTATCTGCTGATATTTTTTTCTAAACCATCTATGCGATGGCGAACCACTTTACAAACAAGGGTGTCATTGTCTAAACTTTCTAAACCATCTATGCGATGGCGAACAGCTTCATCATAAATCACTATGTCATTTTCGCTTTCTAAACCATCTATGCGATGGCGAACTGACCCTGCTCTGCCTTTATCGACAATGGCAATTTCTAAACCATCTATGCGATGGCGAACATAATGGCAAAAACTAACGAGGGTTTTGCTATTTTCTAAACCATCTATGCGATGGCGAACGCAGCCGAGCCGAAAATCAACTTTTACGACAATTTCTAAACCATCTATGCGATGGCGAACCGATTTAAACCGCTACCGCCAAGAACAGGCAGTTTCTAAACCATCTATGCGATGGCGAACAGCGACACAAAGAAATGCGTGAGCGTCTTGAATTTCTAAACCATCTATGCGATGGCGAACCCCACAAAGCGGCTTGTCAGTCGATGTTGAAGTTTCTAAACCATCTATGCGATGGCGAACTTTTTGAGTGTGAAGTGATGGATAACCGTTTGTTTCTAAACCATCTATGCGATGGCGAACTTCAGAAGGGTCAACCATCGCACCCGCTTGTGTTTCTAAACCATCTATGCGATGGCGAACTTTAATCGGCTTTGTCACTGAAGAATACAAGTTTTCTAAACCATCTATGCGATGGCGAACCCCAACCGCCTGCACTGGCGGCATAGGCAAAATTTCTAAACCATCTATGCGATGGCGAACTCGGTGTGTTCTGCTGGGCTATTTTTTTTGGGTTTCTAAACCATCTATGCGATGGCGAACATATTTGTACCGGTTGGCGTTGGCACATTATTGTTTCTAAACCATCTATGCGATGGCGAACCGATTTAAACCGCTACCGCCAAGAACAGGCAGTTTCTAAACCATCTATGCGATGGCGAACTAATGTGGGGCATCGCTGGTGCTGTTTTGATTTTTCTAAACCATCTATGCGATGGCGAACATTTCCTTTATGTAATTTTCCATCTTTTCAACTTTCTAAACCATCTATGCGATGGCGAACAAAACCGCTATGAATACCAATCCTGTTATCTTTTTCTAAACCATCTATGCGATGGCGAACTGCTAACACCAGTGGATTTGCGCGTTTTGTTATTTCTAAACCATCTATGCGATGGCGAACAGCTTAAACCAGCTAGAAAGTTATCGGCTATTTTTCTAAACCATCTATGCGATGGCGAACTCTTCACCAAATTTTTCTTTAATTTCATTGTATTTCTAAACCATCTATGCGATGGCGAACGCGTGATTAAAACCGAAAATGCAACCGAAAGGTTTCTAAACCATCTATGCGATGGCGAACTTTGTTGACAAAATAAAAGGAGTTTTATCCGTTTTCTAAACCATCTATGCGATGGCGAACTTGTCTGTTTATCGCCGATTAACTTGCTAAGCTTTCTAAACCATCTATGCGATGGCGAACAGCTTGGCGCGGATTGGGCACTGCTGTTTGTCTTTCTAAACCATCTATGCGATGGCGAACATCAGCAATCATGACATCCATTTTGCGGATAATTTCTAAACCATCTATGCGATGGCGAACGATTTCGTCCACAGTGTCTTTAACTACAATGTTTTCTAAACCATCTATGCGATGGCGAACCGTTAAACTCTTATTAACCCGTTGGGGACAGTTTTCTAAACCATCTATGCGATGGCGAACGGTGATTTACCTAAGGCATAGACCAGTTTTGCTTTCTAAACCATCTATGCGATGGCGAACGCCGCTATGGCTGTGGGGTTTTGTATTTGGTATTTCTAAACCATCTATGCGATGGCGAACTACGAAGCCGTTTTGCGGTTTCAGATTTACAATTTCTAAACCATCTATGCGATGGCGAACCCAATGCTAACGATGTTGCCCTGTGCGTCTGTTTTCTAAACCATCTATGCGATGGCGAACTGTTTAACATGGTGATTGCTGCGCCATTTGCATTTCTAAACCATCTATGCGATGGCGAACAAAAACGGTATGCAAGAAGCAGCAGGCGAAGCTTTCTAAACCATCTATGCGATGGCGAACCCGAACGGTTAAATGCTTACAGCTTGCCAACGTTTCTAAACCATCTATGCGATGGCGAACATCCATATGTACCACAGTATCCTTCTAATGTTTTTCTAAACCATCTATGCGATGGCGAACGACCTGTGGGGTCAAATTTACTTTTTGGACGCTTTCTAAACCATCTATGCGATGGCGAACACAGGGGCGTGAGTTAGACGACAATCCGCAGATTTCTAAACCATCTATGCGATGGCGAACATCTTTTCAACGGTCTTGGGCGCATACTTTTTTTTCTAAACCATCTATGCGATGGCGAACAATATCTACACGCTGAGCGAGCGCGGTTAGTTTTTCTAAACCATCTATGCGATGGCGAACTGTTTAACATCACATTCGATAAATTTGTGACATTTCTAAACCATCTATGCGATGGCGAACTACTGGAACGGTGAGCAAGTCACAGTCACAATTTTCTAAACCATCTATGCGATGGCGAACTCTTCAAATCCGTAATCGTGGGCGGTGTGCCATTTCTAAACCATCTATGCGATGGCGAACAGTGTTATTGCAGAAGTTGCAAACGTTTTGATTTTCTAAACCATCTATGCGATGGCGAACAACACGCTGCAAGGCAAAGACTTGATGGCCAATTTCTAAACCATCTATGCGATGGCGAACCCTGAGTATTCAGACTTCATTGAAATCCTGCATTTCTAAACCATCTATGCGATGGCGAACCTGACCGGTGATTTTCGTATTGCCGAAGCGATTTTCTAAACCATCTATGCGATGGCGAACAAAAGGCGCAAACGCTCTTTATGATGGCGGCTTTTCTAAACCATCTATGCGATGGCGAACACGATTGAAAATAGTTGACCCTGATTTTGATTTTTCTAAACCATCTATGCGATGGCGAACAGGTTATCCATCTGAATGTTGGCAACTTTCTGTTTCTAAACCATCTATGCGATGGCGAACAAAGATTCTTGGGTGTAGCTGCCTTTTATCTTTTTCTAAACCATCTATGCGATGGCGAACGTCGCTACACCCAACGGCAACCGCCTGAAATCTTTCTAAACCATCTATGCGATGGCGAACTAAAGCAGTGTGTTTTTTTGCCGTCATTGTAATTTCTAAACCATCTATGCGATGGCGAACAATGGCAAAACATTACTCGTCTCAATTCCACATTTCTAAACCATCTATGCGATGGCGAACTGGGCTTTGGTGTCTCTCATCAGCTTCCTGCTTTTCTAAACCATCTATGCGATGGCGAACAAAACGGGCTGGGATTGATAAGAATGTCCAAATTTCTAAACCATCTATGCGATGGCGAACACAGTCAGTGATGCGCCGCCAGCGCCGACTATTTTCTAAACCATCTATGCGATGGCGAACAAACTGAGATTGCAGCATATCGCGATACCTTTTTTCTAAACCATCTATGCGATGGCGAACGTCGAGAGGGCGGAGAATACAATACCCTTCGGTTTCTAAACCATCTATGCGATGGCGAACACGAGATTGTGTGTGTCGTCCCTGTCGACGTGTTTCTAAACCATCTATGCGATGGCGAACGACGGGCTACTACGCACCCATCAAGACAGCATTTTCTAAACCATCTATGCGATGGCGAACAATATTAAAATCGCCAGCCGTGATGACCAGTTTTTCTAAACCATCTATGCGATGGCGAACCAAACCTTGGTCGCCAAGCGTTACCAAGGCAATTTCTAAACCATCTATGCGATGGCGAACCGGTGTCTGGGTCTTCCAAGTCCCACGTGCGTTTTCTAAACCATCTATGCGATGGCGAACCGGTTACCCATCGAGCTAACCAGTCGTTTTATTTTCTAAACCATCTATGCGATGGCGAACCAAGACGATGGACTGCCCATCTTGACTCCTGTTTTCTAAACCATCTATGCGATGGCGAACCAAAGCAACTGCGCGCCTGGCACGTCATACCCTTTCTAAACCATCTATGCGATGGCGAACCTGAATTTGTGATAGCTGTGACTTGGCTTGTTTTTCTAAACCATCTATGCGATGGCGAACATACAACCTACCCATGCCCTAGTAAAAATCAATTTCTAAACCATCTATGCGATGGCGAACGGTAAAAACACCAATAAAATCGCAGGCGTGTTTTTCTAAACCATCTATGCGATGGCGAACTGACCAACGGATAACTTCTCTTTGCCCATACTTTTCTAAACCATCTATGCGATGGCGAACGGTCAAAATCTGCATGGCATTGATGGCATAGCTTTCTAAACCATCTATGCGATGGCGAACTTGGGGCAGGTGTGAAAGGCGCAGCCGCCGTATTTCTAAACCATCTATGCGATGGCGAACTTTAATGGCTCGGATTCTTGGCGCATACCCTTTTTCTAAACCATCTATGCGATGGCGAACTACCGCCAAACACAACAAGGGCGCTTGGGAATTTTCTAAACCATCTATGCGATGGCGAACATTCGCAGCATGTTGTTCTCAGCAGGGTTTGTTTTCTAAACCATCTATGCGATGGCGAACGGTAAGGGTAGTGATGTATATCTTGAGCCCGCTTTCTAAACCATCTATGCGATGGCGAACCTTGCAAGCTCGGCACGCGCTTTGGCACGCAATTTCTAAACCATCTATGCGATGGCGAACGCTGGTGGCGGGTGATTTCTCACCGCGCTGTGTTTCTAAACCATCTATGCGATGGCGAACAACAGAATTGAGCAGTACAAAAGAAGGTTTTGTTTCTAAACCATCTATGCGATGGCGAACTCGCCGGCGGTGTTTTGATTGGTTTTGCAATTTTTCTAAACCATCTATGCGATGGCGAACATCATAATGATAGATGCTCACGGTTCCTGTTATTTCTAAACCATCTATGCGATGGCGAACGACTATCAATCGCCCATATATGCTGCGCTTCGTTTCTAAACCATCTATGCGATGGCGAACGTTTTATCACTTTAGATTATCATGATGATAATTTTCTAAACCATCTATGCGATGGCGAACTACCATTAAATTATAGTGAGATTGGCTGTATATTTCTAAACCATCTATGCGATGGCGAACACCAAAGCCGCAAATCTCAAGGTTTTTTGCTTTTTCTAAACCATCTATGCGATGGCGAACTTATGTAAATCGTGCAAATCGTTGTAACGGTATTTCTAAACCATCTATGCGATGGCGAACTGATTAAACTTGTCTTTATCAACAATTTGGTCTTTCTAAACCATCTATGCGATGGCGAACTCTCACTTAAATTTGAGCCATTTTTTGGCTAATTTCTAAACCATCTATGCGATGGCGAACGTTATCGGTCATGTAGTGATAGCAAGCTGACTTTTCTAAACCATCTATGCGATGGCGAACGATTTATCTAAGCCAGAAGATAAAGCCTGTGATTTCTAAACCATCTATGCGATGGCGAACGTATGTCACAACTATGTTCCCCAACTCTCCTTTTTCTAAACCATCTATGCGATGGCGAACTGGGCTATAGTTCACTGTCTGGCTATAGCTTGTTTCTAAACCATCTATGCGATGGCGAACAATTCAGAAGCAGTTTAACCCACTTTTTTTATTTTCTAAACCATCTATGCGATGGCGAACTGGAGAATTTTCTGACAAAATCCCCAGATATCAATTATATACGTTTTAATTCAGTCAAGACACTTCGTTTTAAAGTGCTTTTTATAAGCAGCTGATTTTATTTAATTTTTTGGCAAGTGTCTACAACGAAGCCAAACATATAATCTAACACATCTTGGTCTTGGCAAATCTCGATAAGTTGCATCCGAAACTCTTTTTGATTATGCCCCAGTTTTGCCGAAATAAATGCTTGTGGCATCACCATCGCATCTTTGACCAAATCTGCTACATCAAACACCAAACCACCACGGCGGGTTTTACCATGTAGCATCGGTAGAGCAAAGCTAATACCTAACCCATGTAATGCAACTGCCGCATAGCCATAAGCGATATAATTCCCGTGGTCAAGGTAGCTATTGGCGATATCGGCGATATCATCATTGGCATTTTTGCCTTCCTCGCGGGTAAATTTAAAGCCACAGCCTTCCGCCAAGCTTTTATATAATACCTTTGCCCAGCGACCTTCGGCAGTCAATAACTGCTCTTGGTTCATTGCCGATTCTATCGCTTGTGAAAAATTAACTACCGCCGATTCATCTAGGCGAATACCATATGATGTCAGTAGTGGATTTTTTTGCCAGTATTTTTTGACAATTTCAATACGTTCTTGTAATAGCACCTTTGCCATCAACAGCCGTGTCGTATCATCAAGCCATGCTTTCATCCAAATTTGCATATATTCGGTAGGACGATACTCACTTTGTGGGGCTAGAAAGGTCAAATCTAATGCACTAAATAATGGTGAACCGCCTGAACCACAAAAACCGACCATTACATTTGATTCTGCCAAACGTCTAGCGGCGGCATCGGTAATCGAACTACCTTTACCCAGTAATAAAAAAGCGGTATTTTTTTCAGGAATATTATAAAAATGTTCAATCGGTTGCATACTTTCGGTCAGATACACGATACGGTCATCTTTTAAAATGACTCGAACTCGCTCAAGATAAAACACACACGCCCGCTTGGACAACATCAGCGGACGGCTACGTTGCTTACGTAAATGACTATTATGAGTTTGGCTCATGTTTTTCTCTTTGATAAATGAAAAAGCAGTAAGCATAAAAGCCTACTGCTTTTTTAAATTAGAATATCGGCAAAGCAAACGGCTGACTGGCACGAGCCAAACCATAGCCATCTGGCACGCCGTCACCTGCATTTTCCATCGGTACAATATCGATGGTTAAGGTAAAAACTTGTCCTGTGCTTTTACTGGCAACTTTAAGATACGGCAAGTCTTTGGCAGTGGCTAGACGACGTTCTCGTAATGGCACATTATTGTCAGACAGTTGAGTACGTTCCATTTTTGCCGTAGGAATGCGAAAACGACGATAACTTTGCCAGCCTGTGATTTTGGCTGTTGGTACAGGCGTTGGCGTACCGACCACACTATAATCCCGCACTTTCCAATGTTGGCTAATACTATCTACCAATCGCTGTAATGCCTCGCTACTATCCGAAAATACCCGAAAAATATCAAAATCAAAACGGGGCGACTTGCCATATTTTTTTTCGAAATCCGCTTGCTTTGCTTTAAGCTTTGGGGAAGGGACCAATGCTATGGCATATGGTGATTTATCCACCAATGCCAACGCTCGAAACGTGCCATGCAATACCGCATAAATCTGATTGCGAATGGTCGGTAGTGATAAATCGACCGTATCTGCCGATTCAATCACACGTACATCCACATAAAACTCAAATGACATCTTAATCTCCCTCAGAATATACGCCACCACGAATCAGACAGGCAATCAAAAACATCCCTTTTTCGCTGTTGGGGTCTAAGTCATCAATCTCTTTTAAAATATCAAACGCTGACATTTTTTCTTTACCCACACGATAAAAAAATTGATGCTCAAGATTTGCCCCATTTGGCTCTACCGCAATCGGTTTATGGTTGTATTCTTCGGCATTGGGATACCACGTATCAATGGTACGAATCGCATTACCGATTTTTTGGTCACGTAATGCCGCTTGCCCCAAAAATTGGTTGTTGTCTGCCCCACGTTGCGGGCGAACAGGGTTAAGTTGATACAGCGAACGAGAAAAGCCTTTGGGTTTATCTTCTAGATAATTTTGTGAAGGGAATACTTCCACACCACCCATGCCAAAATCAACTACCGCTTCGATATGTAGCCCTGCATTGGTTGCGTCGCCTTTTGCCCCTGTTAATAAAATCTCGGCTAATGCCTGCTCATCCGCACTAGAATTGTCAAAACTGTTTAAATTGTAGTCTAACGCCTTAAAGGTATAAGATTTTTCCGAATTTTGACTGGGTGTTACCGTAATTACAATGCTTTCTGCCACCAAGCGATTACGCCATAACCAGCGACCGTTCACAACATTACGCACATAACGACCGACCACCGTTTTTAGCCCATCGCTGTCTTTGGCACGAGCCACAAACGCTTGAAATGCCTTGCGAAATGCTTGTTCATCGCTTTTATCTGCCCCTGCTTTAGTCGCACTGGCAAACAAAATATCATCCAAGTCAATCAAACGAAAATCCCACGTCACCAATAATTTGGCATTGGGTAATAATTTGGCAGATTCGGTTTGTTGAATATTACTGACTTCACGAGCGACTGATTCGCCCGATGCTGACCCTTTGCTTTTATTGCCTGCTACATTTTGTGTACCACGAATGCCATGATACATGACTTTTAATGATTCAGTTTTGCCATCTATCAGATGAAAAAATGCCCCGTCGCTGATAACAGTACCACGTTGTAGGGCTAGGCTTGCGGGTAATTTTTTGAAAGTTGCCATAATAGAACTCCTGTTTGTTGTTTAACATTGGTTAGGTAAAAGTTTAGTTTCAAAAGTAAGGTTAAATAGATTGTCGCAATAAAAACACATCGCCACCATTATGGGTTTGCCATTGGTACTGCCAAAATAACTCTTGTGGGTTGTCAGATAATTGACGTAACGGCTCGGCAATCGGGTTTTGCGGTTGGTACGGTTCTTGCTCTTCTTCAGATAAGTCCACATCGTCAGACGGTTGGACTTTGGCAAAATTGAGTAACTGCCGAATCGACACATATTGCACCAAGCCAATCAATGGCTCGGCATAGGCGTGGGGCGTTTCTATCACATCGTTATCAAGCGTATAGGCTTGTCGCACACCCGTTCTATCCGTTTTTGGTTCTTCAAGCAACGCATAGCCTAGATTCGTCGCTGACAAAAAACTTAAGCCATGATATTCACCAAAGGCATGATTTAAGCCGTCCTTGGTAAGTGCCAATAGCCGTGTAAAGGCTTGCAAACGATTGAGATTTTGCGATTGTTGGTACGCTAATAACACATCGTGACGGTCTAGCACCACAAAGCCTGTCTTAATATTTTTGGAAAAAATTTTTGATAAATCTTTTTCTTCAAAAATTTTAACTTTACCAATTTCAATAATTTGACCGCCTGCAAATCGTTGATTGTTTAATAATTCAATTAACACGTCTGAATCAATAACACAATCAAATCGTATCACCAAACTAAGATGCAAATGACAGCTTGCCGTTGGTTGTAATGATAAGGCATTGGGATTTTTTGATGAATAATCGTTTTTATTGATAAACGCAGAGCCACGGCGTTGGGCAGGGGTAAAGCGTCCATAGGCAAAGCCACCCAAATCTTGCCTGTCATGGTGAATATAAATCACGCCTGTGTCCTTCACGCCCAATTTGCGAGCCAACGCATGAGCGAACATAGTGGATGCCATCAAAGGTACGCCACCGAGCAAAATCCCGCTGGTCTGCAGATTTGCCCCTTGCACTTGAATATGCGGAATGACCGCTAAAAAACTCATGATGCTAACTCCTTATGACTGTAGAGCAAGCCACGAATTCGGCGAGCCAAAAATGGTATGGTGCTATCTTCGAGTACAAAGGTAACAGGGTTACTTTGTCCTTCGACTTCGTAGGATTGACGGACGATATTTTTTGCCAAATGCTCGGCAAACGCCGTCATCCAGCCTTCATCTCGTAGCTTTGGGTCAATCAGTCCTTGGATGGCTAAATCGACGCTTGGGTGCTGTAATGGTGTTAAAGCAACCCGTTCTTTACTCACCATTTCCCCTGGATTTTCGTCATACGGTTCATTGCTTATTTTGGTGATATTGGGCAATCTATCAGCCACTTGTTCGAGGCTATTTTTAGCTTCTCGCCCTTGAGCCAAGACGATGCGTAAGATATGGGTCAAAAATTGTTGCTCGGCTTCACGGCTATCCATATTGGTACTAGTGGCTTCAATGCCTTTGTTTTTCCAGTCTTGGTTATTTAAATCTTGTTCTGTAGTAGCAATACCTTGATTCACCAAATCTGCCCAAGCAAGTAATGCGGGCTGAACAAGTTTGTCTTTCGGCAATTTATTGGGGATATAGTAGTCTAAGCCTTTGTAATACAGGCTAAAGGCTTGACGTATCGTATCATTAGCAGTTGGGGCAGTTAGATAAATTGGGCGTTGCATGGCTCGTACTAGGCTACCCACATTTTGCGGATTTGCCCCACCAATACCAAATACAGCGGTGGTAATACTGTGTAAATCATTGTCGATTTTACGAGCTTCTTTGATATCATCAACTTCATCATTTAACCAATGATTCACCCCTGCTGAGCTAATGGGACTAATTGAAAGGTAATCGTCACCTTTTGGCAATAATAACTGACGCATCCGAATGTTAATATGCTCAAGTCCCGCTTGATAAGGCGTGTCAAACAAGCTGACAATATCAGGCTGAATCGTATTTACCACAGTTTTAAAATCATCATCTTGCTCTGATAAATCTTCATCTAACATCGCTGATTTGATGGCTTTAAAAATCGTAGCGGTCTTACCTGCATTGGCTTGGTAATCGGTGGGAATGGTAATATCGTCAGCCAATAATGTTCTCGCACTGATATAGGGTAAATCCAACGCTTGCGATTTTGCCAAGCGAATACCGCCTTTTTCGATATTGGAATTAATCGTTTTATTACTAAAATTCACCGATTCAGCAAGAGTTTGCCGATATTGGTCGATAGGGATGGTGGAAGCATCTGACATTCATTTCTCCTTTTTTATTTAATTCTATAGTTTTAGCATAGTATTGCCCAAATAAAAAGCAGGCAAAAGTAGATAAAAGACACACGATGTCGTATTGTTAATATTCATTATAGAATTTAGTTTTATATTAAGTGAAAATGATAAGCTTATAAAAACAGAAAAATTAATTTGGAAAAAATGAAATGCACGTCATTTTTATCTCTGCTTGCGAAAAAAAAGCCCTGAAAAAAACCCGAGCCGTACTCGACAGCTACGCCATCCGCACAGGACAAAGCACATGGCAAGCCCCCATGACCATGGAAGGTCTAACCGAAGTCCGCAAAGCCCTAAAACAAAAAGGCATCACTCGCCAAACCGCTGTCGCCGCTTACATCAATTACGGTATGCGACGCATGAAGCTGGCTTGGGTCGTGGGCGCAAAGCATCGTTTTAATAGCGAAGGGGCATACCCTGTCGCTTCAACTGGTAAGCCTTATACCAAGCGACAACTCGACGACTGGGCCAGAGCAGCAAGCCTATTGGCAGGGGCGGCAGGCGATATGCATGATATTGGCAAAGCATCGCAACATTTTCAAAACAAACTGTCACCTAATCAAGCAAATAAAATCATCGCTGATGATATCCGCCATGAATGGCTATCCGTCAAGCTATTGCAACAACTACGGCATAATAACTTTGATTGGCAAGACGCTTGGCAACAAGTTGCCAAAGATAAAAACCGTAATACTTTTACGCTAGGCGACTTAACTAAGGTTAAAAAAGGGGTTTCAACTACTATTGAAGCAGTTGATTATCTAATAATAACGCATCATGGTTTATTAGGTGTTGCTGAAGGAATGAAAAATATCTTTAAAGCTACGCCAAACCATTCTAAACACGTTCGTCAAGAATTACCCCGTACCGAACAACTCACTTGTGCAGGCGAGTTACCACAAAGTATTTTTGACAGCTATCAAAAACGCATGGCACGACTTGCCAAATTATTGCCCACCAATGCCAGTCTAACTTATTATAAAGCCCTCTGTTTACACGCTCGTAACGCCTTGATTCACGCTGACCACACCATTTCCGCATTAAACTATTTGGATATCAATCCACCCAGCGCACCCAATCCTACCCAAATTTTTGCCAATACCTGCTTTATCGATGGCAAAAAACAACATAACCAACCGCTAGAATGGCATTTACGTAGCGTGGGCGAGCGAGCCAGTGTTATCGCCTGCAAAATGATGACGGACTTAAATCTGTCTGGACTGTGCGAGCAAACAGTCGAATATATCAAAACACCCACCCAAAACGCTTATTTTAAGTGGCAAAATGTTGCTGGCAATGCCTTACAAAAATTCGCCGATGAACACCCCGATGTACCTACGCTTGTTTTTAATATCGCAGGTACAGGGAGCGGTAAGACTCGAATGAATCTACGCACCGCTTGTACCTTGCGACCCAATGACCCACGTATTTGTATTGCGTTAAATTTGCGTTCTTTGACTTTACAGACAGGTGACGCTCTCAAAAAATCCATGAATCTATCCGATGATGAATTAGCCGTCGTCATCGGCGACAATATTACCCAAGAACTATTTGAAAAAGCCAAAAATAACCAAGGAATTGACGAAGATGAAAATCCCCCAGAGCCGATATTTGATGCCAAAGGAGAAGATTATGATATCCCTGCGTGGCTTAACCCATTGTTTGAGAAAACCACCAAAAAGGGCGTTATAAGTGACAATGATGGCAAAACGTTATTGGCATCGCCTTTGCTCGTTTCAACCATTGATTATCTGATAGCAGCGGGCGAGCCACACAAACAAGGGCATCATGTCAAAGCCTTGCTACGGCTTATGAGTAGTGATTTGATACTCGATGAAATTGACGGCTACGACCCGCAAGCCTTGATGGCGGTATTGCGACTGGTGCAACTTTCCGCCATGTACGGTCGCCACGTGATTTGCTCATCGGCAACTTTGTCCAAAACCTTGGCGATTAGCGTGCATCGTGCCTTTGAATCAGGCATTGCCATGCGACAAGCCTTGCTAAACAATGACAAACAAGCATTTAATATTGCCATTGTCGATAATGAAATTGATAGCAAAAACCCGCCCAAAATTTGGCAACAAACGCTAACGCAAGATAACGACACCCAAGCTGACGATAAAAACTTTAAAGATATTTACCAAACACACCTCAATGAATTACAGCTTGCTTTAGCCAAAAAGACGAGTTTTCGCCTAGCCGAACTCAAACCCATGCCAAAGGCAACGATTAGCGATTGGCAACAAGCGGTACTTGAATCTGCCCAAATCTTGCATGATAGACACGCTTGGCAATGGCAAAATGGGGAAAAATGCCTATCCTTTGGCTTGATTCGGGTAGCAAATATTCACCATGCTATTAGCCTTGCTCATTATTTTGCCAATCATTGGCAACACGCCCATATCGCTTGCTATCATGCCAATGATTGGCGAATCAATCGTTTTTATAAAGAACAACGCTTAGACACTTTACTAAGTCGTCATAAAGATGGCAAAAAACGTAAAACAGGCAATGAAACCATCGAGCAAGATAGCGAAATTATCGAACTTATGAACCACAGCCAACAAAACGATGTACCCTTTGTCGTGATTGCCACGCCTGTCGAAGAAGTGGGGCGTGACCATGACTTTGACTGGGCAGTTATTGACGCATCAAGCGTTCAGTCTATTGTACAGACCGCAGGGCGAGTTAATCGTCACCGCCGAGAAACGATTCATGAGCCAAATATTATCATCCCCCAATTTAACTATCGGCATTGCAAATACATGCAACAAAAGAAATCTAAAGAAAAAATAATCATTGCCTTTAAATACCCAGGTTATGAAGGTTATAACAATGCCAATGTTTACCCAACCCATGATTTGGCAAAGTTGTTACCCTGGCAAAATAATCAACTCATAATAGATGCTAGACTGCGTTTTGATAAAGATAACTGTCTATTTGCCCAATTTGATGATAGCGAGATACAAGGGTTTTGTGAGCGATATTTTTATGATGAAGGCGATGAGCTTTTTTCAAATACAGCAGTTGAAAGTAGTCTAATGACCGAGCAACTGTATCAAAAATTCACCCCGTTACGAGATAGACAGTATCAAGCCCTGTATCGAATGAATGCAGAATCGATTACGGATAATGAACTGGTTATCGAAAAATACGTTAATACGTTTAATCCAAGTTTTAAAAAGCAACAACAAGAATGGCAAGATTATAGCGGTGATTTTACCAAACCTATTTTACAACCCGCTAAGCCACAAGCGTGGCTGTATTTGTCGCCTAGTCAAATGGTGGAACAATGCGAATTTTATGATATTGATATTGAACAAGGCTGTCAAATTTCACTAAGTCTATATAATGATAAAAATGAGATACAGTGGCTATATGATGAAGGGTTTGGTGTAGTTAAAAAATAAGTAATTATGCTTGATATCGAATGTCTCATGTAAATTTGTTTTTATGATAGAAATTAAACTTTATCAAAATAATCTTATCACTCTAAATTTCATTAAACATTAGTATTAGTATTATCTATATTATTAAATTATAGAGGCTCTGTATTCCGCCATGGTAGCGGCTTTGCACGCAGATATGTGTACAGACTGGTGAATATAAATGTACAGATAGGTGAATCAAGATGTTCAGATAGGTGAATATAAATGTACAGATGGGTGAAGCTAGCAGTTTAACGCACATTAAAAGCGATTCGAAATAAATAATGAAAAATAACTTCTAAATCATTGAAACGAATGAATTTTGATTAACTTTTGTAACTGACATAGATTAACATAGATTACGATTTTACCCATCATCATGCTCACTTCTATAATCAAGCTCACAATAATTTGAGCCAATTGATAGCAAGTAGCCCATGACTATGCAAAGTTTTTACAATCAAGGTGCTGATAAAGTAATGATTATCAAACCCAATACGCTGATTGAAGCGGGTTTCGACTTGACCGAAGCCGAGCATGACTTGATAACACTGGCGGTTAATAAACTACATCGTTTGCAGTCTGGCGGCAGACGAGTATTGATTAGTGCCAAAGAATTTGCCAACGCCAATCGTGTCAATGAAATCTATGCCTATCGAGCCTTAAAAGATACCGCCAAAATACTTGGCGACAGAAAACTCAAATTTACCCTATACCTTGATAAAACCATTCAAGCGACCAATGAAGCGGACAAACTCACTGTTATCAAGCCTAACCACAACAACTTTACCACGTTGCGTTCTGAATATAACTGGCTACAAGGGGTCTCGTATCAAGATGATCAAGGCTTTATTATTTTGGATTTTTCCGACTGTAACTCTCCCCTAAAATAAAACAGCTCAGACATAGCCTTAATTGGCTAAGACCACATTCAGCTTTGAAGGGAAAAACACCCATCGAGAGGTATTTTGAATTAAGCGAGGAAACGCCGTTAATTTAATTCCAATGCACCAATTACCGCTTTGCCCCAATTTGGTAACTCTTTACTAATCGAATACCAAATCCAAGTGCCTTTACGCTCACTTTCTAAAATACCGATTTGCTTTAATTGGTTTAAATGCCGTGAGATAGTTGGCTGTGGTTGGTCTAACTCGCTGATGATGTCACACACGCATAACGCTTGCTTCTGATTAAGTAGTTGCACAATTTTTAATCTGGTGGGGTCGCTTAACGCCTTGAGAAAGTCTGTTTTATTCATATATTTACATATCCAAATATATAGATTATAGTATAGCTCAATTTTAACAGGTTTCTATAGGCAGTCAATGATTACCGCATTACTCATTTTTCTAGTGACTTTGATATTTGTAATATGGCAACCTAAAGGCTTGGGTATCGGTTGGACTGCCAGTATCGGGGCTGGGATAGCTTTGCTATTAGGGGTAATAACGGTTGCCGATATTCCTGTAGTGTGGAATATTGTTTGGAACGCTACCTTTGCCTTTATTGCTATTATCATTATTAGTCTGTTACTTGATGAAGCAGGCTTTTTCCGCTATATCGCCTTGCACGTTGCAAGATTAGCAAAAGGTAGCGGTAATCGGTTGTTTGCGTTTATTGTGCTACTTGGGGCGGTGGTATCGGCATTGTTTGCCAATGATGGTGTGGCTTTGATATTAACACCCATTGTGATTGCGATTTTAACCACGTTACGCTTTTCCCCTGCGACTACCCTTGCTTTTATTATGACAGCAGGATTTATCGCTGATACCGCCAGTATTCCGCTCGTGGTGTCTAATTTGGTAAATATTGTGTCGGCTGACTTTTTTAAAATCCCTTTTACCGATTATGCCAAAGTGATGATACCAGTAAACGTGGTAGCGGTTGTCACCTCATTATTGGTATTGTATGGGTTTTATCATAAAGACATTCCTACGGTTTATGCGTTGGATTTAATCGAAAACCCACAATCGGCTATCGTGGATAAAAATACCTTTATCATGGGTTGGGTGGTGTTGGCGTTACTTTTGTTGGGTTTTTTTGTGCTTGAGCCTATAGGTGTACCCATTAGCTTCATTGCAGGGGTTGGCGCGTTGGTGTTGCTTGTGGTAGCGAAAATGGGTAAAAAAATAACGGTGCTGCCGATTGTCAAAAATGCCCCGTGGCAAGTGGTGATATTTTCATTGGGTATGTATTTGGTGGTGTATGGTTTAAAAAATGCAGGGCTGACCGATTATTTAGCTCATGAGTTAAGCCAACTCGCTAATCATGGCATGATGACAGCTACAGTAGGAACAGGGTTATTATCGGCAGGGCTTTCATCTGTAATGAATAATATGCCAACGGTGCTAATTCAAGCTTTAGCGATTGATGAGGCGACTATCCATGACCCAATGATAAAGCAAGCCATGATTTATGCCAATGTAATAGGCTGTGATTTAGGCACGAAAATTACCCCGATTGGCTCACTCGCTACCTTATTATGGTTGCACGTTTTAGCCAGTAAAAATATTACGGTGAGTTGGGGCTATTATATTAAAGTCGGTATTATTTTAACCTTGCCTGTATTGGTGGCTACATTGGTTGCATTGGCAATTTGGTTGCCAATAATTCAATAATTTTAAAACTTAAAAAGGAACAAGTATGCAAAATATTACAATTTACCACAACCCTAACTGTGGCACATCACGCAACACGCTTGCTCTTATCAAACATCAGGGCATTGAGCCTTCTGTTATTCAGTATTTGGATAACCCACCTGATGAAACAACCCTGCGTGATTTAATTACCAAAATGGGTATTACCCCAAGACAATTACTGCGTGTAAATGTGCCGCCTTACGCTGAACATAGGCTAGATAACCTTAGTTTGACTGATGATGACCTTATTCAAGCTATGTTAGCTGACCCACTTCTAATCAATCGTCCAATCGTTGTGAGTGATAAAGGCGTTAAGCTGTGCCGTCCTTCCGAAGTTGTACTAGATTTGATTGATACGCCCTTAACCAAAACCTTTATCAAAGAAGATGGGGAAAAGATTGAGCCGACAATTTAGTCAAAACACCTGTTTTTATTGAACTTGTAAGCCGTTATTGGGACTCCCCATTAACGGCTTTCTCATTTCAGCAATAAACTATCGTATTGATTTAAACCATAACTTGTATATTAGGACTTACGCAAAAAATTTTGCTTTTGCGTAAGTCCTATATCTAATGGATTTTGCTAACATGCAATTTAGGGTAATTTAACTTAAAGGTTTTCGTCTGTTCGAGTCAGATTATGCCTACCATATTCCAAAAGCCCCAGTCGATTGATTGGGGCTTTTTTATTGCAGTGATATCAAGGGTTTACGTGGTTTTTCGGGGATTGAAAGGTAAACATCTGACCATTCTTTGGGCTGACACCATTATTTACTATTTTTCTCAAGTAACCGCAGTTCAGTTTTTTGAATTTTGCCAACCGCGGTTTTGGGTAATTGCTCAATAAACGTATATTGTCGGGGCCGTTTATACCCGGTTAATTGCTCATGACTAAAGGCTTTAAGCTCATCTATCGTCAAACTGTCATCTGATTTGACAATATAGGCTTTAACCGATTGCCCTTGAAGCGCATCTTCAACGCCAATCACGGCACATTCTTGGACTTTCGGGTGATTTAACAGTACCGCTTCAATTTCGGTTGGATAGACATTAAAGCCACTGACAATCAGCATATCTTTTTTGCGATCCATTAATTTGATATGCCCGTTTTGCATCATCATCCCAATGTCGCCTGTCTTTAAATGGCCTTCAGGTAAGAAATAATCGGTGTTGTCAATGTTATGATAGCCTATAGTCACATTATCACCTTTGATACAAATCTCACCCACTTCGCCTAACGCCACTTCCTTGCCCACATCATCACAGATTTTGATATCGATACTCGGCAAAGGTAGACCAATATCGCCAGTGTATTCATGATTGGTGAGGGGGTTACACGTGCCTGCACCGATAGTTTCGGACATGCCCCATCCTTCTATTAATGGGCAGCCCGTAAGCTCAAGCCAAGCTTTGGCGGTGGCGGGTGTGGCTGCCATACCGCCGGCGATTGATAATTTTAGTTCACGGGTATCGACATTTTTAAAATCGGGGTGGTTAACTAATGCCTGAAACAAAGTATTAACCCCAGGAAGAATGTGAAACGGCTTAGCAGATAATATTTTGATAAAACCGGCAATGTCTTTAGGGTTGGTCACCAAGGTCATGCGCATGCCAGATTTCATGCCTAACATGGAAAAGATAAACGCAAAAATGTGATACAGCGGCAACGCTAGGATACTATGGAATACTTGTTCGACAGTTTTTTGTTGGTTGAGTACCGGCAAAAACCACTGATAGTATTGTTCAACTGCTGTCAAAATATTTCGATGGGTCAGCAAGATGCCTTTGGGTCTGCCGGTGGTGCCGCCGGTGTATTGGATAAAGGCAACATCATCCAGTGATTTGGATGGCTGTTGGTAAGGCATGGATTGAGCCGCCTTTAACACTTGACCCAATCGTAATGGCTGATACTTTTGGTCAATTTGGTAAGGCGCTACCATTTTCTTGACATATTTTACAGCGATATCGACTATTTTACCCTTTAATCCTAACAAGTCCCCTAGACTAATAATCACGACTTTTTTCACTGGGGTTTTATCAATGATTTTTTGTAAAGTGTGAGCAAAATTTTCTAAAATAAAAATAACTTCAGTATTGGCATCAATCAACTGAAACTCTAATTCACGAGCGGTATGTAGCGGATTAATCGGCGTCAAAACATACCCTGAGCGAATCGCACCTATCATGACCGGTAAATACGCTTGTACATTAGGCAGCATGATAGCGACACTGGCATTTGCGCTTAAGGATTGGGCTTGTAGCCAGCGGCTTACTAGGCGTGCGACGTTATCCACTTCTTTGTAGCTCATCGCTCGCGCCATATTGCTGGTGCATTCTCGTGAGGCAAAGGATGTTAAATGATCATCAAAAAATTGTATTAACGATTGATCAGTTAAAGCAGGAATGTGTGCGGCGGTGTCAGGGTCATAAAATTTTGTCCAAAAATTTTCCATGTTGTTATCCTTTTTCTGTCCTTAGAAAATAGGCTAATAGGCGCTTGAGAAGATTTTGTCCATGCGCCTATTAGGGTGCGCGTATTGCCGCGCTTTTTGATCACTATCAATCGCTGTGCCTTTGAGTTGATAGTGACGCAAATGAATAGCCTAGTTGCAATCCTGAGTGAATGAATCTATTTCACACCAAGGCTTAACATTACCATACTCATCTTGATTAGCAAATAGTTCATGACAGGCGGCTTCTGCCAAGGTTAAAATAGGCGTCACGCACACATCAAATTGGGTAAAGTAGCGCTGCCAGTGGCTAAGTGGCTGCGAGGCAAATTTTTGGGCAATCGCTTGGGCAGCGGCTTGGCTCTGCGGATGAGTAGGCAGTACGCCCATTTGCCAATGGCTAGCCGCATGTTCATTAACATCTAACGCTTGACACAAGCCTTGCCAAAACTTTAGCTCAAGCGAGCCGACTGCCATATAACGACCGTCTTGTGTCTGATATAGCCGGTAACATGGCAGCACGCCGCCTAAAAAATCCTGCTCAGGCGTCGGTGTTACCTGGGTTAATGCTTTGACAAATTTCCCCGTCGCTTTTGGCATCACCAAATGGTTGTATAAACTATGGGTCATGCTGATGATGATATGGCGACCTTTGCCAGTTAGCTTGGCATTGACAACGGCCGCTAATAAAGCGATGATCGCCGTGTCACTCCCGCCAGCCAAGTCGGCAAATTGAACATTGGGCATGGCTTGTTCACCCGATGCGGTTTTGAGTTGGTCAAGTACGCCACTCATTGCCATAAAGTTGATATCATGCCCGGCTTTATCCGCCCAGTTGGGCGTCGTGCCGTAACCGGTGATGGAAACAATCACCAGCTTTGGGTTTTCCGCAAGCAGTGCCTGTGGCGAAAGTCCCATGCCTTCTAATACGTTGGGGCGGAAACTATCAATCATCACATCAGCGGTGGCAATTTCGCTTTTAAGCTTAGCAATGTCATCGGGGTGCTTAAAGTCCATTTTGTGACAAGCTTTACCATGATTTAAAGCATCAAACAAATTGCCTAATGCCCGGGCAGGGTCACCTGACTTGGGTTCATACTTGATCACATCTGCCCCCAAATCAGCGAGCAGTCTTGTGGCAAATGGACCCGGCAAGTTGCGTGATAAGTCAATAACTTTTAGCCCTGTTAAGCAGTCAGCTATACCCAGTGCAGCTATGGCGTCATTCATTAACAAACTCCTTATGCGCCTTTGCCATCGCTACTAAAACTTGGGCAGGGGCAAAGCGCTCGCCATAACGCTCGGCAAGTTGTTGACTGCGTGCGACAAAATTATCAACGCCATAGGCATTAATAAACTGCAAGGTACCCCCATGATGCGGGGCAAATCCCCAGCCAAAGATAGAGCCGATATTGGCATCTGCGATTGAATTAATCACGTTTTCTTCATAACAACGAGCGGTTTCATTGGCTTGGATAAACATAAAGCGGTCAATAAGCTCTTGCTGAGTAGGCTGCGTGTCTGCAACGGGGAATAAGTTTGATAGCCCTGACCACAGTTGTTTTTCACCTCCCTCTGGGTAGTCATAAAACCCTTTGCCAACTTTTTTACCCAAACGCCCGTGGGTTTTGCCCATCAGCTCGACCACGCTATCGGCGGGGTGATGCGGCATTTCTTTGCCTTCTTTTTGTAAGTCTTTTTTGGTTTGCTCATTAATATGCAGCATCAGACCTAAAGACACCTCGTCTTGCAGTGCCAGCGGTCCGACTGGCATACCTGATTTGATACCCGCTACCTCAATCAATCGGGGATGGACGCCCTCAGAGAGCATGGCAGAGCCTTCGGTGATATAGGTGGCAAACACGCGAGACGTATAAAAACCACGGCTATCATTGACCACAATCGGCGTTTTGCCAATTTGTAACACATAGTCAAAGGCTTTGGCTAACGTAGTTTCATCGGTTTGCTCGCCCATAATGATTTCAACAAGCGGCATTTTATCGACAGGTGAGAAAAAGTGTAAGCCGATAAATTGCTTAGGACGGCCACTCGCTTTGGCTAAACCGGTAATTGGCAAGGTTGAGGTATTTGACGCAAAAATCGCATCGCTAGCGGTGACTGCTTCTGTTTGCTGGGTACACTTGGCTTTAATATCACGGTCTTCAAACACCGCTTCAATCACCAAGTCACAATCCGCTAAATCTGCATAATCTGTGGTGGTTTGAATTTTATCCAGTAAGGATTGTTTTTTGCTATCATTGCTTCTGCCTTTGGCAATCGCTTTATTCAGCAAGTTTTCTGAATACATTTTGCCTTTATCCGCATTTTCCATCGTGGTATCGAGCAATACCACGTCAATGCCTGCCTTAGCAGAGACATAGGCAATACCTGCACCCATCATCCCTGCGCCCAACACACCGACTTTTTTGGTTTGGTATGTCGGGATAGATTTTGGACGAGATTGGCCCTTGTTGATGCTGTTGAGTTGGTGCCAAAGCGTGCCAATCATATTTTTTGACACTTGTGACATGGCACAGGCGACAAAATAGCGCGACTCAAGCGCCAGACCAGTATCGATGTCCACTAAGCTACCTTCAAACACACAGGATAAAATGTGGGTAATGGCAGGGTAGTTGCCATGCGATTTTTGATTTGCCATCGCAGGGGCAATGCTCAGCATTTGGGCATTTTGTGGGGTTAGGGCGTTACCTTGAGGGATTTTAAAGCCTTTGGCATCCCAAGGCTGCTGAGCGGTTGGATGTTCATGAATCCACTGTTTGGCTTGTTCAATCAGTGCCGTTTTATCAGTAACTACCGCATCGATAATGCCAAGCTGATGAGCGGCTTGGGTGGTAAGCTTAGTACCTTGGGTCATCAACTCTAACGCTTTTTGCATACCGACAAGACGCATTAAACGCTGCGTACCACCGCCCCCAGGTAATAAGCCCAATTTGACTTCAGGCAAGCCATATTTGGCATTCGGTTGGTCAACGGCAATGCGATAATGACAGCCCAACGCCACTTCAAGCCCGCCACCTAAGGCAGTGCCTGTTAATGCAGCGACGATAGGTTTACCGCAGGTTTCAAGGCTGCGTAACACCTTTTTGAAATGTTCAACAAAATCAAAAGCTTGCTTGGGGGATTGGATATTGGCAAATTGGTCGATATCGGCACCCACGATAAAGCTATCTTTATCGCTGGTGATGATAAGCCCTTTGCTGTCTTTGTCTTGAACAAAACTTTGAGCGATTTTTTCTAAATCATTGCTAAAATGCTCATCAAGCACATTCATTTTGCGAGATTGTTGAATGGTCAAAATGACAATATTATCGTCGTCAGTGGCAGAAAAATTGGCCAATTGATTCGCCGCTTGGCTGGTAAGACTGGTCATAGAAACATCCTTTTTTCTTCAGTTTTTTAATTCAATTAAATAGGCGACTTAGGGCGTGTCCCTAATTCGGAACAAAGTATTTTTAATGGCCTAAAATGCCTAAATCTGGCAAAACTGCGTTAAATTGTTTGACAATATTCCAATATTATCTGCACAATTTGCCTTGTTTTGCTAGCGATTTAGTCTATTTTCAGCCTCATTATCCAAATAGGGACACACCCTAAACACGTTCAATAATCGTGGCAATACCCATACCGCCACCGACACATAAGGTCGCAAGTCCAGTGGTCAAATCACGACGCTCCAATTCATCTAACAAGGTGTTAATCAAAATTGCTCCTGTTGCGCCTAATGGATGTCCCATAGCAATCGCACCACCGTTGACATTCACGATATCCATATTAAGCCCTAAATCTTTTGCCGTTTTCATTGGCACCGCTGCAAACGCTTCGTTAATTTCCCATAGGTCAATATCAGACACCTGCATTTTCGCTCGGGCTAAGGCTTTTCTTGCGGCCAGTGTCGGACCTGTTAGCATTATCGTCGGTTCTGACCCCACCACTGCCGCCATCGTGACTTTGGCACGGGGTTTTAAATTCGCCGCTTGTCCCGCTGATTGACTACCAAGCAGACATAACGCGGCCCCGTCAACGATACCTGATGAGTTACCAGCATGGTGCACATGGTTAATTTTTTCAATCGTGGCATATTTATCTAAGACCACTTTATCAAAGCCCATTTTTCCTGGCATGGCAAACGAGGGCTTTAATTCTGCCAAGCGTTCAACGCTGGTATCCGCGCGAATGGTTTCATCATGGTCTAAAATCATCAGACCATTGATATCTTTAACAGGAATAATTGATTTAGCAAAATACCCTTGCTCAGAAGCCTGCTGGGCTCTGTGATGAGACTCGGTGGCATATGCATCAACATCACTGCGACTAAAGCCTTCTAATGTCGCAATCGTATCAGCGCCGATGCCTTGTGGGGCAAAGCCGGTGGCGGTATTGACGCGTGGGTCCATGTACCAGGCCCCACCGTCTAACCCCATTTTGACACGGCTCATAGACTCCACGCCACCTGCCACCACCATATCTTCCATGCCCGACATGATTTTGCTTGCGGCTAAATTAATCGACTCTAACCCTGATGCACAAAACCGTGATAGGGTAACACCTGCCACCGATTCTGCCCAACCGGCATCAATTACCGCAATTCGGGCGATATCCGAGCCTTGCTCACCAACAGGGGTGACACAACCTAGTACCACATCATCCACCAACTGTGTGTCCAACTGATTGCGCGACTGTAAATTTGTCAGTAGTTCTCTGATTAACCAAATTGGAGCGACTTGGTGCAAGCTGCCATCGGATTTGCCTTTGCCACGCGGCGTGCGGATAGCATCATAAATATAAGCGGTATTACTCATTTGATTTTCCTTAATCATGATTAAAATTTGTCAATTGCTAATGGCTAATCCTAACATCTGATACTAATATCTAGGCTAACTAAAAAGTGGCGCAGCCATATAAAACGATGAGTTACATAAAACGAGACGCCAACTCTTTCATGATTTCATTGGTACCGCCATAGATTTTTTGCACTCGGGCATCAGCATATAATCGGGCAATCGGATACTCCAGCATATAACCATAGCCACCAAATAGCTGTAAACATTCATCCGTGACTTTGGCTTGTTTATCCGTGGTAAAGGCTTTTAATAGAGCGGCATGTTGTACGGTCAGTTTTTTGTTAAGATGGGCCTCGAGTGCCGCATCACACATCGCCCTGACGGCAAGGTAGTCGGCATTACATTCGGCAAGTTTAAATCGGGTATTTTGGAATGACCACACAGGCTTGTTAAAGGCGTGACGTTCTTTGGTATATTCGATGGTAAGTTCAATCGATTTCTTAATCGCCCCCGCCGCCGCTAACGCAATGATTAAGCGTTCTTGTGGCAACTCTTGCATCAACTGAATAAAGCCCATGCCCTCCACACTGCCCAATAAGTTTTTTTGTGGGACACGCACATTATTGAAGAACAACTCTGAGGTATCTTGTGACGATAAACCGATTTTCTCTAAGTTGCGACCCCGCTCAAAGCCTGCTAAACCATCGGTTTCTAACACCAAGAGAGAGACACCTTGAGCGCCTTTTTCGCGGTCGGTTTTACAAGCGACGATAATTAGGTTAGCTAACTGGCCATTGGTGATAAAAGTTTTAGAACCATTTAAAATGTAGTCATCACCGTCTTTAACGGCATAGGTTTTGATAGCTTGCAAATCTGACCCCGTACCTGGCTCGGTCATCGCAATCGCACCAACCAATTCGCCCGTTGCCATTTTTGGTAACCAACGCTGTTTTTGCTGTTCACTGCCATGATGCAAGATATAAGGTGCCACAATACCTGAATGCAAAAAGCCACCAAATCCGCTCAAGGCCGCATCGGCTTGGGCATAAATCAATGCCGCTTCATGACGAAAGTCGCCACCGGCACCGCCATACTCTTCAGGCATCGACGCACATAAAAAGCCCATCGAGCCTGCTTCAAGCCATGCTTCTTTATCCATCATGCCGTTTTTTCGCCACTCGATGTCTTTGTCAATCCAAGTTTGAAAAAACTTCTTGGCAGTATCTTCTAGCATGGCGACTTCTTCGCTCATCCAGCTTGATTCAAAATGGTTGATCATCCTTGATTCCTCGTTCGTTATTGAGAGATTAATTAAACCGTTATAATAGTAATATTAATTACTACCTTAAAAAATTGCTCGGGTATTTATAGTTATTTATCCTTAAATTATATTATAAAGGTAATTTATATTACCAATGTAATACCAAATAAAAACCCTAAGATTATGATTAAAGAGCCAAATAATGCCGCCATCATAACAAAGATAAAAAATGAGAACAATATTGTCTGTGGATATGGTAATATATATTACTATTTTTTAAATATCTAAATAGAGAATATTATGACTGCGTTGAAAAAGCCAATGACGCTTGGACGTCCTAGTAATACAGTGGGTGATTTAACCTTACTTGCGCAGATACGACCTGCAACCTTAGATAAAATCGAAAAAAGTGTGATTACGCTGTATGCCAGTGATGAGAGCGAGGTCGCTGCGGATAGTGTGACTATGCAGTCAATTGCAAAACACGCGAACGTGTCACTGCAGACCTTGTATAAATATTTTGGCGATAAAAACACGCTGATTTATGTGATTTTAGATCGAGTGCTTAGTCGCCTAGCCGCTCGAATGATTGACCATTTGAGCGGTATTGATAGTGTTAAAGACCGGCTGCGTAAGACGCTATGGGTGATGTTTGATTTTGTTGACCACAATCCTGATGCGGTATTGTTTTTTTCTACAGCGATTCCTGTCTCCCACTATCAACATATTGCCATTTATGAAAACAAGGATTTGATGGAAGCTTTTTTGCAAGTGTTGTCGGATGGGCAGCAGCGTGGGGAGCTTAATCAAAATGTCTCGCTTAAAACCTTATTAGATGTGTTTATGGGTTTTATCACCCGATTGGGGCTGATGCACGTGTTAAGACACGCTGCCAAACCGATGACGGCTGACTTTGACCCTTTGTTTGATATCCTATGGCAGGCTATTTCACGGCATGACTAAGAAAATAACGCATTTTACAAATACACGAACAACAATCTAGGAATGTTTGTCCGCTATTATTACCCCGAATAAATGAACGGTCCAGCACTGGCTGTAGCGATTGCGCCCTATGTTTTTCTCTACGCAGAATAGCATTTATCTGTCCACACACCCTTCCGCTATCAATAAACAATAAATTAAAGCGGTTAGCAAATTCCGCTATATTCTTATCAATTATAATTATTAAGCTTTGTTATTATTCTGTGGAATAATAGCGCCATTCGATGATGTTTGATAGCGCTTGATAGCATTTCATCTCGAAAAAAATGAAAAATTTTGAGGATAAGGACAAATTGTCCTAAATATTGCATAAGGTGTTGTAATGAGAAAAGTTTCTGCTCTACTTATTTCGGGGTTTAGTATTAGCTTGCTAGTATCAGGTTGCCAGCAAAATACCACCAAATCTGCCAATGCGGCAACCACCAATGAAGCACAGACCAATGACACTAAGAGCGGTGATGCAAAACCACTTGAAGAAGTGCGTATCGGATTACAAAGTTCAGGGGCGTTGGTGTATTTGCGTGAAAGTAAGCTGCTTGAAAAGTCGCTCGAAAAATCAGGCATCAAAGTCAATTGGGTGCAGTTTCAATCGGGACCGCCGCTGCTAGAAGCGCTAAATACCAACAATATTGACTTTGGCACCGCAGGGGACACGCCACCTATTTTTGCCCAAGCCGCGGGTAGTAATCTGGTGTATGTGGCCTATGAAAAACCTTCACCACAGTCTGAAGCCGTCATTGTCCCCGCCAATTCAACCTTAAAGTCAGTGGCTGAATTAAAAGGTAAATCTGTGGCGGTGACTAAAGGCTCTAGTGCTAATTATACGTTACTAAAAGCATTGGAACGTGACAAATTGAGTTTTGCTGACATAGATGTCAAGTATTTACAGCCATCTGATGCCCGTGCTGCCTTTGAATCGGGGAAATTGGATGCTTGGACCGTTTGGGAGCCTTATCTATCGAGTGCCAAAATTGAGCTAAAAGCGCGAGTTTTGACCGACGCTACAGGTCTTAAGCCCAATAATACATCGTTTTATTTGGCATCAACGGATTTTGCTCAAAAACACCCCAATGTGATTAAAGACATTGTCAAAGCCATTGATGAAGCGGATAAAGCGATTACCGCTGACCCGGTAACTTTTAGCAAAATGATCCAAAAAGTCACCAATCTAAAACCTGACGTGGCGTTAGCCTCGGTGAAATCAAGAAATTACGGTGTCAACTATATCACCGATGACATCATTCAAGCCCAGCAGCAAGAAGCGGATACTTTTTATAAAAATAAATTGCTGCCAAAACAAATACAGGTAAAAGATATTGTCTGGTATCCACCCAAGTAAAACTATGGCTAGTAAAAAGCTAGTAAAAAAAGAATAGGTAATCTTTATGACGCTAGCTTGCGCTTACTACTTTGAAGCGATACAGCCGACAGTTAAGCTTTTAACAGTCATTAATAAAGTTGCATTGATAAATTTGCAGTGAGAGGTTGTTTATGAAAACGTCAAGTTTTGTTGCGGATAATTCAGTGGTAGCGGCATCAAAGCCGCTACCGACGAAACCGATAAGGGTGAATGCGCCAGTCAAGACATTGTCAACCCGCAAGGTTGTTAAAACCCTATTTGGGCGTACAGGGGGTTGGTGGTTGCCGTTACTCATGTTGGCGGGTTGGCAACTGGTAGCAAGTTTTCAATTACTGCCTGAGGCTTACCTTAAAAATATTTCGTCACCCAATGCCGTTGTTCAAGCGGGCTATGAACTCATAAAAAGTGGTGAGCTTTGGCAGCATCTCGGTATTAGTGCGCTGCGAGCGTTTGCGGGGTTGTTGATTGGCGGGTTGTTTGGGTTAGGGTTTGGGCTGTTGACCAGCACTTTGCCTGTATTTCGCACGTTATTGGATACCACCTTTCAAATGCTGAGAAACATCCCACATTTGGCATTAATTCCCTTGGTCATCGTGTGGTTTGGGATTGATGAAGCGGCAAAGGTTTTTTTGGTGGCAGTTGGCACATTTTTTCCGATTTATTTGAACACCTATCATGGTGTGCGTAATGTGGATAAACATCTGGTCGAGATGGCAAAAAGCTATGATTTAACAGGTTGGGCATTGTTTAAAGAAGTGATTTTACCTGGGGCATTACCGAGTATTTTGGTGGGGGTGCGTTTTTCATTGGGCATTATGTGGCTGACGCTGATTGTGGCGGAAACCATTTCGGCCACCACAGGCATTGGGTATTTAGCCATGCACGCTCGCGAGTTTTTTCAGATTGATATCATTATGTTTTCAATCTTGGTTTATGCATTATTAGGGTTTTTAGCCGATTTTATTGCCAAAAAGCTTGAATTTGTTTGGCTCAAATGGCACCCCGCTTACCAACAAGGAGCACACTAATGTCAACGCCATTGTCAGCGTCATCCAGAACGCCATTAAAAACCTCAGCAGGATTGGCTTTAAGCTTAACAAATGTGGTCAAAAAATTTGACAATCGAGAAGTCATTAAAAACCTAGATTTGCACATTCAAAGTGGTGATTTTATCGCTATTGTCGGGCACAGTGGCTGTGGCAAATCCACGCTGCTGCGTTTACTTGCGCAGTTAGAAACGGCGAGTAGTGGGGAGTTGACAGCCATGTCAATTGCCAATCAAGCAATGTCACCTCAGGCATGGCGACAATCTACGCGGCTGATGTTCCAAGATGACCGATTATTACCTTGGAAAACGGTACTGGAAAATGTGGGGCTTGGGCTAAAAACGCCAGATTGGAAAGCGCAAGCGTTAAAAGCGTTAGCGGAAGTCGGCTTGGCAGAGCGAGCTGATGATTGGCCATCGGCATTGTCAGGGGGACAAAAGCAGCGAGTGGCTTTGGCTAGAGCGATTATTCATCGTCCACAGCTGTTGCTACTTGATGAGCCATTGGGGGCGCTCGATGCGTTAACCCGTCTTGATATGCAGCAACTATTGGTCAAATTATGGCAAGAACATCGATTTACGGTGATTTTAGTGACCCATGATGTCAGTGAAGCGGTCATCACGGCTGATAGGGTGATTTTAATTGAACACGGCAAAATTGGACTGGACTTGCCAATCTTATTGCCCCATCCCCGTAATAACATGACTAAAACTGCGCCACTTGAGCAAATTGTGCTTGATAAGATTTTAGCGGTGCATTGAGTCTGTCAATCGTTCAATGGCAAGCCACTGACACATTTTGGCACTCTTTGCCACCCTTTGGCACCCTTTATTGAGCAAAAGCCCATTAAAAAATTAATGGGCTTTTTTAATGATAAAATTAATCGATTTGATTTTTCTGTCTGGGCTAGCCGAAGCTTTGCTCAGTGCTTTTATTGGTGCTAAGTCAGTAAGTAAAATCCACCTAAACATTATGCGCTCACAGTAGCGCCTGTTAGCAGAATTTATTATATTCATATCAGTTATGGTTACTAAGTGTAATCAATAATTTATGGAATAATGCCTTTTTCATTTGATACAAGTGCTATATCAATACTGGGAGAAAGGAGCGTGCGGTCATGAAATTTTTAAAAAATGAGGATAATTGGTCGGTTGTACTGGGACTATTTATTGTGGTAGTGATTTGCACCTTGTATATATCGCAAATACCTATTGCCAACTTAAATGTTAAAATAAAACCTTGGTCAGACTTTAGTGAGTTATTTAACCTAGTTAGCCATTCAATCCTAGGACTGCTAAGCTTAGGAATTGGTTTCGGGTTATTGCTATTTTTGGGTGCCAAATCCGCGCAACCTGAAATAAAGTTACCCCCATTTTTAGCCAAATTTGTCCTATTGTTTTTGATGGCGGCGGGCATTTTGATTTTAAGCAGTAATAAGACTGTCAAAGCATGGCAACTAGAAAGTCCTTTGGTAGCCTTGTTCATAGGTCTGTTAATTGGCAATTTTACCTCAATTGCTGATAAATTAAAGGAAGTGCTGAGAACCGAATACTATGTCAAAATTGGTATTGTTTTAATGGGGGCAACCTTACCCTTCACTACGATTTTAAAAGCGGGTCCGGCGGCCATCGTACAAGCCTTAATTGTTTCGGTTGTGACTTTTTCTACCATTTATTTCGTAGCAACAAAAGTGTTTAAGCTTGATAACCGATTTGCAGCGACCCTTGGGGCAGGTGGCTCGGTGTGTGGGGTGTCAGCGTCGATTGCCATTGGCGGTGCCTGTAGAGCCAAGCATGAGCATGTGGCGGCGTCAATTTCGTTGGTGATTGTGTGGGCAGTAATTATGATTTTTGCGCTGCCATTTGCTTGTAAGTTGTTGGATTTGCCACCTGCGATTGCCGGTGCCTGGATTGGAACGTCTGAATTTGCAGATGCTGCTGGTTTTGCAGCGGTTGAAGCGATTGGTAATGAGTCTGCTACCCAAGCCTTTACATTAATGAAAGTGGTAGGCCGAGATATGTTTGTTGGATTATGGGCATTTTTGGCAGCTTATTTATCGGTCACTGTCTGGGAGCGTGCTTCAACGAACGAGCGAATTGATAAATCAGAGATTTGGCGTCGATTTCCTAAGTTTATTATCGGTTTTTTTATTGCCTCAATCATCACTACCTTATTTGTATTGATTGCACCCAACGCTGAAGCTTTTAATAAACAAGCATTAGGTCTTATCAAAGACTATCGCGGTTGGTTTTTTACCTTAACGTTTTTATCCATTGGTATGACAACGCGATTTAAAGCATTGGCAAGCGTGGGCATTAAACCTGTACTTGCGTTTACAGCGGGTGTTTTGGTCAATCTGCCGCTGGGCTATTGGCTCTCTAACCATGTGTTTGCAAGCTATTGGATAAATTTATGATCACCCAATCAACCACTATCAAAAGTCAAATCCCATTGCCAAAGACGGTGTTAGCGCAATTTGGCTTTAGCAATCATTGCTCCCAAGCCGTCTTTGATACGTGGGAGTTAAAAAAAGCCCTTAAAGCAGCGGGTATTGATGAAAATCAATATCAGCTGACAGTAAATTATAGCCGACAGTGGGGATATTTTTGATGGTTTGAAAAAACCTATGGCGATAAATTAGCTTTGTTATTAATTTGAAATTCATCCAACAATTTACCTGTTGGTCTAAGCCCTGATATAAGCCCATTAAAAAATTAATGGGCTTTTTTTATGGTCACCCAATCAATCAAATGACATGCTGTTCATCATATTTCTTGCTATAGATAGCAAAATATCTTGGTTATCTTTGCGAAAAAAAATCTTTACCATGATGCCTTATTCAAGCATTTAGCGGTAAGGAATTAGCATGACGGATTTTAATCAGCCATTTGATAAATATGCCCCAGCGCAACGCATTGTCACTGATGAGCAAGCCATTCAAGCTGCCAAGCAAGTGGCGGATTTTGCCCTCATCAATCGCGACGAGCGCGACCAACAACGTCAATTGCCTTTTGCAGTGATGAACTTATTTAGCCAAACTGGGCTTGGCGGCATACGTATTCCCAAACAATATGGCGGCGCCGAAGTGTCAAATCGCACCTTGGCAGACATCTTTCGTATTTTGAGCAAAGCCGATGCCAATATTGGTTTGATTCCACAAAATCAAATCAGCCTACTTAATATCATCAACATCATCGGCAATGACAGTCAAAAACGCTTTATTTTTGGCGAGATTTTGTCAGGCAGTCGCTTAGCCAATGGCGGGCCAGAACGTGACACCAAAGACAGCAAAACCTTGGCAACGACATTGACCATTGCCAACAATGGTTACTATCTTAACGGGGAAAAGTTCTATTCAACAGGCAGCAGTTTTGCCGATTATTTGGCGATTAAAGCCTTACACCCTGAGGGTCATGTGGTACTCACCATTATTGATAAAGCCGCAACGGGCGTTGAGGTAGTAGATGATTGGGATGGTTTTGGACTGCGTACCACCTCAAGCGGCACGGTCAAACTCAACCAAGTCAAAGTCCTACCTGAGCTAATTTTTGATGAGCGCTTGCTCAGCGATGCACCGACGTATCGTGGGGCGTATTCTCAGCTGATACAAGCGGCGATTGATGTCGGCATTGCGGAAGGGGCGTTTGAAGACACCTTAGCTGTGGCAAAAAAAGCCCGTCCCATTGTCGATGCCAATGTCGAAGCTGCGCGCTTTGAGCCGTATTTGCTACAAGTAGTGGGAAAGTTAAAAGTACGCTTGGATGCGGCTACCCTATTACTGCAAGAAGCGGCTGATTATTTGGATGCGCTGGATAGATTGGATTTTGTCACCGCAGAAGAGGCAGCACTCGCGTCTATCAAAGTAGCAGAAGCCAAAGTATATGCCAATGACGCCGCTCTCACGATTTCTGAAAAACTGTTTGAAATTGGCGGTAGTCGTTCATCACTTAGCGAGCATGGCTTGGATCAGCATTGGCGAAATGCCCGCGTGCATACTTTGCATGACCCAGTGCGCTGGAAGTTGCACGCATTGGGCGATTATTACTTAAATCACAAATTGCCCAACCGTCATGCTTGGATTTAGAAAGTAAGGAAAACACCATGTCAGATACCATCACCCGTCCAGTAAGGGACGCTCAAGCTTCGCTAGTCAAACCTACGCCCGTCGCCCATATCATCAAGTCGGACAACGAAGCGTTAGAAATCGCCTATCAGCTTGCCCAATCGTTTAAACAAGCGCGTATAAAACGAGACCGCGAACGGCTATTACCCTTTGCAGAAATTGACAGCTTGAGCCAATCAGGGTTATGGGCAATCACCGTGCCAAAACGCTTTGGCGGCGCTGATGTATCAAGTTGGACCGTCGCTCAAATCATTGCGCTGTTGAGTGGTGCAGATGGGGCGATTGGGCAAATTCCGCAAAATCATTACTATGCGTTAGAAGTATTAAAAAACACGGGGACAGAAGCCCAGCAGCAACGCATTTTTGCTGAAGTATTACAAGGGGCGCGGCTAGGCAATGCGCTGGCTGAGTTTAAGCCCAAAAATGCCGTTGATAAAACCACCAAACTCACCTCAACGCCAGGCGGTTATCTAATCAATGGCGAAAAATTTTACTGCACAGGCAGTCTGTTTGCACACCGTATTCCGACTTTGGTAAAAGATGACAACGACGGCGAATTTTTGGCATTTGTGCAGCGAGACGCCAAAGGTCTCACGCTAATTGATGATTGGCAAAGTTTTGGTCAACGTACCACAGGCTCAGGCACGGTCTTATTTGACCAAGTTTTTGTGGATAAAGACGATGTCATTGCTTTTGATAAAGCCTATCAAAGTCCAACGGTTTGCGGGCCGTTTGCCCAGCTGTTGCACGCCGCCATTGAGACAGGTATTGCACGTGGGGCGTTTGAAGAAACCTTGGTACAAGTGCGGCAAGCTCGCCCTTGGATTGATTCGGGCGTGAATAAAGCCACCGATGACCCACTCACGCTATTGCAAATTGGGCGCAGTGCGGCAGATGTGCGAGCGGTGGAGGTATTACTCAAACACGCTGCCCAAACCATCGATGCCGCTCGTCCAACGCCCAATGAGCAAAATATTGCCCAAGCGTCATTGGCGGTCGCGGCAGTGCGCGCATTAAGCACCGAAGTGGCACTAAAAACCTCCTCACAGCTCATTGAGCTGGCAGGCAGTCGCGGTAGCCAACGTGACAAAGGGCTAGACCTGTATTGGCGAAACGCACGGGTGCATACCTTGCACGATGCGGCACGGTGGAAATACTACTTTATTGCCAACTATGCACTCAATGGGGTATTGCCGCCACGGCGAGGGACGTTGTGATGGGTGAGACGGTGAAACAAGAAAATAACCCGCCAAAGCCGATTATTCTAAACGCCTTTGATATGAATTGCGCTGGGCATATCAATCATGGTTTGTGGACCCACCCAAGGGATGAATCTTATCGATTCAATGAGCTTAGCTATTGGACAGGCTTGGCAAAAACCTTGGAGCAAGGGCTGTTTGATGGGTTGTTTTTGGCGGATATCACAGGCTGTTATGACGTTTATCAACATAACATTGATGTGACCCTTAAAGAGTCGGTGCAATTGCCAAGCCATGACCCGACCACCTTGGTGTCTGCCATGGCGTCGGTGACCGAGCATTTGGGCTTTGGTATCACTGTAAATTTAAGTTATGAGACGCCTTATCAATTTGCTAGACGTATGGCGAGTCTAGATCACTTAACCCAAGGTCGTTTGGGATGGAATATCGTGACAGGGTATTTGGACAGTGCTGAGCGATTGATTGGTAATCAAGGGCTAAAGGCACATGATTTACGCTATGAGCAAGCGGACGAGTTTTTGCAGTTGTGCTACCAGTTTTGGGAAGGCTCATGGCAAAACGATGCAGTCAAAATAGACAAACAGGCGCGCATTTTCACTGATCCTGCCAAGGTAAAAGCGATTCACCATCAAGGGCGTTTTTACCAAAGTGACGGCGTTTTTCAAGTGATGCCGTCTATTCAGCGCACGCCAGTGCTATTTCAAGCAGGGGCATCAGCCAAAGGTTTGGCATTTGCTACCCAGCACGCGGAGGCGATTTTTATTGAGGGTGGCGAAAAATCAGCGATTAAACGGCAGGTGGAGACGATTCGCCAGTTGGCAAAAGCACAAGGTCGCAATCCCAATGACATCAAAGTGCTGATGGGGATAACGGTAGTGACTGACGAGCGTCACGACCTTGCCCAAGCAAAACTGGCAGAGTATGAAGGCTATGCAAGTAGCGAGGCAAAATTGGCACATTACTCAAGTTCGGTGGGGATTGATTTATCACAGTATGCCGATGATGAGGTGATTGCCTACCAACAAACCAATAGCATTGCGTCGGTGAACCAGCGCTTTCGGCAGCAGGTTACCAAAGCGCAGCTGATAGCCGAGCATCGGTTAGGGGGACGCTATCCGCTAATCGTGGGTGATGGGCGCGAAGTGGCTGAGGCGTTGTTGACCTGGGTGGACGAGACAGGAATTGATGGTTTTAACGTCACTCGCACGGTCACGCCTGAGTCTTACGAGGACTTTATCCAGTATGTCATTCCTGAGCTACAACGTCGTGGACGCTTCAAAACCGAATACAAACAAGGCAGTCTACGCCACAAGCTCATTGGCAAAGGTGAGCGGTTACCCAGTTCACACCCAGTGCAAAGCTTTCGATGTTAAGGGCTTGTTTAGAGGACTTTTTTCAGCGTTATCAGTTTTTTATGTTTTAAGCAGCTATTTCTAAGCAGCTATTTTTAAACCATCATTTTTAAGGAGCTATTATGGCAATCGCAGCAAAACATCGTGCTACTGTTTTAGGGGTAACTATCATTGCTGTCTTGGTGTTACTGAGCAGCTGGGCATTTTACAATAAAAGCCAAGCATCAAACGTCACCAAAGACAATCCGTTAACCATCGGTATTAGCCCGCCTTTTGCCAATCCACTTAAAGAAGCAGTCGCGGCGGCAAAACAACAAGGTATCAACGTCAAATTAGTCGAGTTTACGGATTGGAATACCCCAAATGTAACACTTAACAGTGGCGACATCGATGCCAATTATTTTCAACATCAGCCGTTTTTAACCAATGCGCTCAAACAGCATCCAGAGTATAAGCTATCGGCTTTGGGGAAAGGGGTTGCCACCCATGTCGGTTTGTATTCTAAAAAATACCAAAGCCTAGCGGCACTGCCGACGCGTGCTCGTGTGGTGGTGCCAAATGACCCTGTTAATCAAGGGCGAGCGCTACTACTGCTGCAACAGGCAAAATTAATTGGGCTAAAAGACCCAAATAATTTTCTGTCTAACTTAAGCGATATCAGCAGCAATCCAAAACAATTGCAATTTGTTGAAGTCGAAGGCCCGCAGACCGCAAGAGCGGTTGATGATGCTGATTTGGTGTTTAGCTACCCGCATTATTTGCGCTTAGCCAAAACCATTGACCCCAATCAAGCTTTAGTCTTTGATGATACCACCAACAACCGCTATGCGATTTTATTTGTCACCCGGGATGATTTTGCCCAAAAAAATCCTGAACGAGCCGAACAGCTGAAAAAATTTATTCACATTTATCAAACGTCACCCAACGTAAAACAAGTGCTTGACAAAGAAATCGGGGGAAAACTTTGGTTTCCAGGTTGGACCTCGTAATGCGTTAACAAGTTTTAGCCATAATAATTACAAAGGATCATGCTATGCAGTCGTTTACTCATATTACCCAAGATGACAGTCATTCATCACCTCCCTATATCCGAATCGATAAGGTCAATAAGTTTTATCAAGGACAAGCGCAAACGATTCATGCACTAAAAGATATCTCGCTTGAGGTGCCAACAGGCAAAATTCTGGGTATTATCGGTAAAAGCGGGGCAGGAAAATCATCTTTATTACGCATTATCAACGGCTTGGAGTCGATTAATGATGGCCATGTTTATATCGATGATAACAATGTGGCCTCACTCAACCAAGCACAGCTACGACAGCTGCGACAAGGCATTGGTATGATTTTTCAGCATTTTAATCTGCTGTCGAGCAAAACGGTACAAGACAACGTCGCCTTACCCCTAAAAGTCGCCAAAGTAAGTCAGGCTGATATCAATAAACGGGTGGCGCAAGTGCTAGAGATGGTGGGGCTCAGTGATAAAGCATTGATGTATCCTTCTCAGTTATCAGGCGGTCAAAAGCAGCGGGTGGGCATTGCGCGGGCGCTCGTGAATGAACCCAAAATTTTATTGTGTGATGAAGCCACGTCAGCACTAGACCCAGAAAGTACCCAGTTAATTTTGCAGTTACTCAAGCAAATTAATAAAAAACTTGGCATTACCATTGTGCTCATTACCCATGAAATGCAAGTCATTCGAGATATTTGCGACCAAGTGATTGTCATTAACCAAGGGCAAATCGTTGAAACAGGACCAGTGTGGAAAGTATTTGCCTCACCCATGCACACCATGACCCAAGAATTACTAGGCTATAATCAGTCATCCATTGATTTGGGTGAGGATAAACTCACCGACAAACACAGTGCCACTCATACTTTGCTCAACCTAAGATACGTTACCCCAAGAAAATCTGCCCCTGATTTAAAGGCAATTTTTGCGCAATTTGAAGCGCCCGTCTCTTTGTATCAAAGTCAAGTGGATACCATTCAAGGCTACTTGGTAGGCAATATCGTCGTTGGCGTCGCAACCACGGGTTTAGATGTCGCGCAATTGACCCAGCGCTTGGGTCATCAAATTTTGCATGTGGAGTTAATCGGTTATGCTTGAGTTGTTACTGACGGGGTTGATTGATACGCTGATTATGGTTGGCGTATCAGCGATTTTAGCGTTTTTATTGGGGTTACCGATCGCATTGGTATTGGTCAATTCAAGCGAGCAAGGTATTGCCCCATCATTTTTGACCAATCTAAGTTTGGGTTGGTCGGTGAACATTGTGCGTGCTATTCCCTTTTTGATATTGATGGTGGCTATTATTCCAGCCACTCGAATGATTGTCGGTACAAGCTATGGTGTGTGGGCAGCCGTGGTACCGTTAACCTTAGCCGCAACCCCTTTTTTTGCTCGAATTGCCGAAGTGAGTCTGCGTGAAGTTGACCCAGGGCTCATAGAAGCGGCACAAGCGATTGGCTGTAACCGTACACAGATTATTCGGTATGTCTTATTGCCCGAAGCATTGCCTGGCATTATTGCCGGGTTTACCGTGACGATTGTCACCATGATTAATTCGTCTGCCATTGCTGGCGCGATTGGGGCGGGTGGCTTGGGCGATATTGCCTATCGTTATGGCTATCAGCGCTTTGATGTACAAATGATGGTATCAGTGATTGTGGTTTTGGTGGCATTGGTCATGTTGGTGCAAGCCACAGGCGATAGTCTGGCTCAATGGGTCGATAAACGCCAATTGTAGCTCTGTATTTTTACCACTCTGATATGGCAAATTTGATATAGCAAAAAATCAGCTAAATAATGCAGATATTGTTGTTTCACAAGCGGCTTAATTTTTCGTTTAATGGGGTTATCGACATGTCATCGATTTATCTGATTACATTAAATTAAGGAACAAAGATGTCTATCACTCAAAATTTCACCAATCAAGCAAATCCAGCCATTCCACTCAATATCGTTGCGGTATCGGGTGGGCTCAACACACCATCAAAAACCGAAAGTCTGGTGCAAAATATTGTAGATGAGTTGGCACAAGCCACGCCCATCAACGTACATTTTATCAAACTTAGTGAAATCGGGCCTTTACTCAGTGGGGCGATTTATCGTAACCAACTGCCAGAGCGAGTACAAAACGACTTGGCAGCGATTGAGGCGGCGGACGCCTTGATTGTAGGAACGCCAGTGTATCGCGCGTCTTTTACCGGATTGTTTAAACACTTATTTGACTTTGTGGAGCAAACCGCGCTCGTGGATGTGCCGGTATTATTGGCTGCCTCTGGCGGTAGCGATCGTCATGCACTGGTTCTAGAGCACCAGCTTCGCCCATTGTTTAGTTTTTTCCAGGCCCAAACATTGCCAATAGGCGTGTATGCGACGGATAAAGACTTTACCCCAGAATACACCGTCTCAAGCCAACAGTTGCGTGACCGTATTGTGTTAGCGGTGGCGCGCGCGTTGCCGATACTTGAGTGGGCACCCGCCAAAGGCCGACGCGCCCAAGCCATTAAAGAAAAATCAGCGCAAGCCAATCAGCAGTTAGGCATTAATAAACAAGTCGAACAAGCCGAAATATTACCCTCTGTGGCAGTGCCAGATTTATCGAGTGCCGAAGCCAGACTACACCCGCAAACTACTCAATCATCCCCTAAAAACCATCCATCCGTCGCCTAAAGGGCGCATGCCTTAGTGTGTATTAGCTGACATCACCAGCTCAGTATGATTAAATATAACCCGAGCAACAAACTGTTTGGGTTATTCAAATTTTGTTTTTTGTGTGATTGATATATGTAATTTTGGAATATTAATTTGTTTGATAGGCGTTTGTTGTCCTAGGCCGCTCGGCTTACACTAATTTTATTCATTATCGGATTATTTGGGGCAACAGACTATGAATTTTCAACAACTTCGTATTATTCGAGAAACGGTACGCTGTGACTATAACTTGACGGAAGTAGGCAATGCATTATTTACCTCACAATCGGGTGTGTCCAAACATATCAAAGACTTAGAAGATGAGCTTGGGGTAGGGCTGTTTGTGCGTAAGGGTAAACGGCTATTAGGTTTGACCGAACCGGGTAAAGAGTTATTGGTGATTGTAGAGCGGATGCTACATGATGCCAACAATATCAAAACCTTGGCTGAACAATATACCAGCCAAGATAAAGGCGAATTGACCATCGCAGCCACCCATACCCAGTCTCGTTATATTTTGCCGCCCGTTGTGCAAGCGTTTAAACAGCTTTTTCCTAAAGTGCATTTGCGCTTGCTACAAGCCGCACCGCCAGAAATTGCGGCAATGCTACTTGATGGACGAGCGGATATTGGCATTGCCACCGAAGCCTTGTCAAGCTATAGCGAGCTTGTGACTTTTTCTTATTATCACTGGTATCATGCGATTGTGGTGCCGCCAAACCATCCGCTAACCCAGCTTGAACAGGTAACGCTTGCCGACATTGCCCATTATCCGATTATCACTTACATTAGTGGTCATACCGGGCGAACGATGATTGATGAAGCGTTCGCCAAAGCAGGATTACAGCCTGATATCGTGATGACGGCGTTGGATTCTGATGTAATAAAAACTTATGTGGAATTTGGCATGGGCATTGGTATCATCGCGGATATGGCGTTTAATCCCAATAAAGACACCCAGTTAACATTACTGGGTTGCGAGCCACTATTTCATCAAAATACTACCTTGCTAGCAGTGCGACAAGGGCATTTTTTACGAGGATTTGGCTATCAGTTTTTAGCCTTGTGTAACCCTACGTTGACCCAAGCAACAATGCATGATGCCATACAACCTAGCAGCTAACACTAAATACTGGTAACGCTAAATCCTGATAAGCAAGTTTGCAAATTTATCGTCTGTTACATTCGATGTAATACGCGTTAAACTCGCTTGCTGTCTCGCTTGCTGTGCTATTTTTAAGATTTGGGCTTGTTTATCTGGTGTTGATATCAATGCATTTGACGATAAAAACGCTTTGTGGTGAAAACTGTAAAGCGTTTTTTTTGATGTCACTGCTTTAGCGATTAAATTGATAGGGTTAGCAGCAAAACTATTAAGTAATTTTTGTGCTAACCAAAGCAGTTTTTGTTATTTTTTATTGAGCGATATTTGCTTTAAGCTTATGGCTACCGATAAACCGCCCATGACAAAAGGCGAGTTATCTTAATCAATTTTTGAGCTTACAAGCAGGGGTTACGATGAAAATTTTTTGGTTTATACCGACACATGGCGACAGTCGTTATTTAGGCACGAGTAAAGGGGCAAGAACCGTTGACCATACTTATATGAAGCAAATTGCCGTGGCAGCCGATAACCTTGGCTATGAAGGCGTGTTGATTCCGACAGGTCGCTCATGTGAAGACCCTTGGCTGGTCGCTGCTAGTCTCATTGATGCGACCACTCGCTTAAAATTTTTGGTGGCATTACGCCCTGGGGTGACGACACCCGCGCTTGCCGCTCGTATGACAGGCACCTTTGATCGATTATCAAATGGTCGATTGCTACTTAATCTGGTCACAGGCGGCGATGAACAAGAGCTTAAAGGCGATGGCATCTTTGAAGACCACGCGACGCGTTATCAGACAGCCAGTGAATACACCACGATTTGGCGAGAGATTTTAACCCGCTCGCACACAGGCGAATCCTTTACTTTTAACGGTGAACGCTTGCAAGTCGAAGATGCCAAATTGCTATATCCCCCTCTACAACAGCCATATCCGCCCTTGTGGTTTGGCGGTTCATCTGAGGCGGCGCAAACACTGGCTGCCGAACAAGTTGACAGTTATTTGACGTGGGGTGAGCCGCCTGCTGCCGTCAAAGGGAAGATTGAGCAGCTTAAAACCAAAGCCGCTGCCAAAGGTCGCACATTAAGCTATGGGATTCGTCTGCACGTGATTGTGCGTGAAACCAATGAAGCCGCTTGGCAAGCCGCTGATGAATTATTAAGTCATGTCACTGACGACACCATTGCTGCTGCCCAAGCCAAATTCGCCCAAATGGACTCGGTGGGACAACAGCGTATGGCGGCATTGCATGGCGGTCGCCGTGATAACTTAGAAATTTCGCCCAACTTATGGGCAGGGATTGGACTGGTGCGTGGTGGCGCAGGCACGGCACTGGTGGGCGACCCACAAACCGTTGCCGCGCGTATTCAAGAGTATGCGGATTTGGGCATTGATAACTTTATTTTTTCAGGCTATCCACACTTGGAAGAAGCGTATCGGTTTGCTGAATTGGTTTTCCCGTTGTTACCGATTGACACCCAAGACACCTTGGTCAAGCCAAATTTGACAGGACCGTTTGGTGAAATTGTCGCTAATAACTATGCACCACCGCAACAAACCCGTGACACGGCAGCCTCAAAAACACCTGCCACTGAAACACCCAAACACGCTATTGCCTCTTAAATTTATTTTAAAGACATATTAAAGGCGTCTTAAATGCTTGTGATAAAACGTGCTAACTAAGGCACGTTTTGCGTCTCGTCTATACCTATCTATATCTATTATCCGACAGAGTACGCGGAATCCACCCTAGCCATGATAAGCATCTTTTAACTGATAGACCTTTTAACTGATAAACACTTTTTTTAAAAGTGGTAGCCAGTTATAGGGTGAGATTAGACCAGCAAGCTACTTTGCTAAAGTTAATCATCAAAGTCCAAGGTCCCAAATTTTTTGAGGTCCCACATAGCAGGAAAAGTGATTTTTCTACACAGATTTTATATTTAAAAGTTAAATAATCTATTGATTGTAATGAGAATTTTTTAAATTAATGCTTCGGTTTTATGGTTTCTAGTATGTCATTTTTTAATCAATAGTTTAGTTTTGTAATTTTATGGGTGATAAAAGTTATTTTAACGCTTTTTGCTTTTTGCGGCTTATATAATAAAAAGGATTTAAATTTTAAATAATAAAACAATGGGATAAACAAATTTAAATCATGTACGTCAATTAATGATCAACTAACTATAAGGGCTCTAAAACATGACAAATCAAAACAACGAAAAACTTTCTTTATTAGATGATGTGGCTTTAAAAGCTCAAATGCTCATGGCAAACCTAAAAGAGGGTGGTAATGATGGCTATGACCATTCTGTTACCAGTGCCGGTGAAAAGGGCTTAAAATCAGGCAAAGTGTCTGAACTCACCGCCATCGCCCCCATAACCAAAGATGGAGCAGCTCGTATCAAGCGAATTTTGGAAATTACCAAAGGCAATCTTGCAGGGGTGGCCAATGTAGGCACCTTGCATGATTCGCGGTTTGTGTTTTTAGACAATGACACCAAGCTCCTGTTTTGTACCGCCTATGATGGCGATTGGGATGCTTACATTAACGACTTTGCTACCAAAATTCCAGAACTCATGGACTTAATTTTTGGCAATGTAGAGGGTTGGCCTGGGATTAAAAGCCCGACGGTTAAGCAATTCATCCTTGACCATCAGATTACCGCTTCCGGTTGGTATGTGGGTGTACCTCATTTGACAGTTCGTGATATTGCGCGTAATGACAAAATCGTGCGTGGCATCAATAAAGCCATTGAACAAGCCCAATAAGCCCGCTTAGAACCTGTATTCACCATATCACGTTTATCGTACTATTATAAGGGTACTATTCCAAGCGTACGCTGAACGGGCAAGCTTTAGGTTAAAATTTCGATACAAAAGCCATTTGTTGCGTGATTTTTACCATAGGCGATATTTAGCGTGGTGTATGGTGAGCAGGTTCTTAGCATCAAATTTTTGAAATTCTCTGCTAGGAACGACCATGAATAACGACAACCCAGCGAATGAAAGCCTACTTGGCAAATTAAAAACCCATCTACAAGATGGTATCGAGCATGGCATAGAGGCCGTTAAAGACAAATTTGAACACAGCGATACACCCACTGAAAAAGGCAGTGTCAAAGAACGGGTACACGAAGCCACACAAAAAATCAGCACGCAGCTGCACAGCGTCACCACACGGGCAACGAACGCTATCTATCCCAATATCGCCACGATGGAACTTGAGGATATTCAAGCCATCATTTTGCATGACCGCCCTGCACCTTACTATGGCACGCTTGTCGCGCTAAAAGTCAATGACAGCAACGCGGGTCGTGAATTACTAAAAGCGGTATTACCAAACGTCACAGGCTCAAAAAATTTCCAAAAAGATATGGATGCCAATTTGACTATTGTGATGACGTATGAGGGGCTAAAAGCTTTAGGCTTACCGCAAAGCTCGCTTGATTCTTTCCCAGAAAATTTCAAAACAGGTATGGCAGGTCGCTCCGATATCTTGGGTGACAAAGGCGACAATGACCCTAGTAACTGGCTTGCGCCATTTGGTGATAAAGGCGATATTCATATTTGTGGCGCGGTAATTGCCGATAGCCAAGAAAAATGGCAAGCCAAACTTGACGAACTTAAACAGGCGTTTGCCCCTTATCTAGATATCAGCCGTAACGCCATCGAAATCTTGGTGGAACATGATTTTGGCGCAGATGGTGACGTCAAAAACGTGTTTGGTTATCGCGATGGCATCAGTAACCCAGAAGTTGATGGCAGTGGTATCACCCTTGAAAATAACACCGAACGCCCGATTGCGGCGGGTGAATTTGTGTTAGGTTATAAAGGTGAAGCGGGCGTGGTACCCCCTATGCCACAGCCTGAAGTATTGGGTAAAAACGGCTCGTTTATGGTACTGCGAAAATACCGCAGTAATGTGGCTGACTTTCACCGCTATTGCCTAGAACAAAGCGACAATGACCCAGCTAAAGCCGATAAACTGGGGGCAAAAATGTTCGGTCGCTGGCGTTCGGGTGCCCCCATCACCCTAAGCCCAGACCACGATGATGAAGCCCTCGGCAAAGACAATGTAGCGAATAATAAATTTGACTACACGGACGATCCCTATGGCAAAGGCTGCCCGTTTGGTGCTCATGCTCGCCGTATGAACCCACGCAATACCAAAGACTTTATTCTAAGCGATGTACGTCTTCACCGTATCATCCGCCGTAGCGTTTCGTATGGCGATATCGTGCCGCCCAACGTGACCCAAGACGACGGTCAAGAGCGGGGTTTATTTTTTATCGGTATCAACGCGCATGCCATGGACACGCTTGAGTTTTTGCAAAGCCAATGGATTAATGACGGTAACTTTATGAACCTTGGGGAAGAACGTGACCCAATGCTAGGCGTACACGCAGGTAGTGACGCTGATAGCGATGTGTTCACCGTACCCGATGAGCCAATTCGTAAGCGTCATACCAATATTTTGCAATTTAATACCCTACAAGGCGGCGAATATCTTTTTGTACCGAGCTTGTCGGCACTCAAATGGATTAGTGAGCTTAACGAAAATTCATATTAGAGTAAAACTAAATAAAAAAAGGTTAGGCGGTTTTAGTAAACCTAACCTTATAAAATAATGAAAATAACAAAGGACAATCATCATGTTAAATAAATTATTCGGTCGTCGTTATGCCAAGTTTGACCCAGCCATCGACCAGCTTACTAGCGACGATGAAAAAGCCATCGACCAAATCACCGCAGATATTCGTGACTATATCGGCAAATCAGACACGGTTAGCAAAATCAACTATCACACCCGAGATGCCCATGCCAAAGGCTACTGTGCGTTAAAAGCCAACTTTGAGATTTTACCAAAACTGCCCAAAGAATATGCCCAAGGTATCTATGCCAAACCCGCTCGCCATGAAGCGGTGATTCGTTTTTCTAACGGCTCATCTCGTGTGGCTGCTGACAACAAGTTGGGACTTTCTCAAGGGTTGGCGATTAAAGTCTTTGGTGTCAAAGGCGAAAAATTACTGCCAGATGAGCCAGATAGCCCAAACTTTGACTACAATTTGATTAATTTTCCTATTTTCTTTTGTAACACCATTCAAGACTATAGTTATATTTCACGGCTATTTTTACAATTAAATGATTATTTTGCCAAAGGCGCAAAAGGTCAAGCCAAGTTTGCCTTTGACTGGATTACCCAATATGGCAAAAAACTACCATCCAAAGAATCCCTCAAGACTTTTAGGGCTTTTAGTAAATTTAAAACCATCAAACCGCAAAATACTTTGTTATACAGTTTTTATTCACAAGGGGCGGTGCGTCATGGCGACTATATGGCAAAAATCCGTGTGGCGCCGACCAAAGCGTCACAAGCCAAAATCAAACGCCGTGACCTAGATGTCAACGCTACTAGCGAGGCGATTCGTCCTTTGATTTTACAAGAAATCCGTGAGCATGATTATGAGTTTGATGTGCAAATCCAGTTGTGCCGTAACTTAAAAGACCAACCCATCAATGATTTGACCAAAGAATGGGATGAAAAAGATGCGCCATTTGTGACAGTGGCAAAACTCACCATCCCTTGCCAAGATGTGCCAGATGACGGTAACTTTGAGGTGATGGAAAATTTATCATTCACGCCATTTCGTTGTATTGAAGCCAATCGTCCGATTGGTAACTTACAACATGCGCGTCTTCGAGCTTATCAAACCGCTTCCACTACTCGCCATAGCTTAAACAATAAAAAACGTGTCGAGCCAACCAATCTAAAAGAAGCGTTTGATAAAGATTTTTATAACCTTTAATTAAAAAAACCTAATTAGAAAAATAAGGATAACAGACATGAAAGCACAACAAAATATTTTAGTCACTATTTTTGATGTATCAACTGAAGCCTACAAAGCCTTTACCGAGCTAAAAGCTTACAAAAGCAACGCTGAAACCTTGATTGTGCAAGCGTTACTCATTAAGAAAGAAAACAGTGTGATCACAACGGTCGATAGCCTAGACCAAGGCGAACAAATCAGTGGTGGGGCAGTTATGGGTGGTCTGTTGGGTGCGTTGCTTGGCGTATTGGGCGGACCTGCAGGCCTGTTAATTGGTGGTTCACTGGGTATGGTACTCGGTAGTGATGTCGGTGCGGCAGTATCTTTTGGTCAATCATCGTTACTTGAATACGTTGCCCAAAATCTTAAAGACGGTGAAGTGGCGATTTTAACGTTGGTTCAAGAGCAAAACGAGCAACCACTCAACGACTTTTTCGCGCAGTATAACACCCATAGTCAACGCTTCGATGTGGCTCATGTACAAAGTGAAATAATCGCAGCCAAAGAAGCACATGACCAGTCGGTTAAACACTTGCAACAAGTATGGCGTGAACAACGCAAAGCTGACCATTCGTCAAAATTGGACGCATTTCGTGATGAAATGAACCAAAAATTTCATCAATTGGGTGAAAAACTCAATCTCCATAAATAAATCAAAAACCGTTAGTGTTTGAACATACTAACGGTTTTTTTACCTTTCAATCTAATTAAAAATAGTCGACAGCAAATACGATAATATTAAAAATAATTTACCTTAATCATCAATTATGAAATCGCGTATTTGCTCATTAACGCTAGGAGCATAGTATGTCAGAATCGAATAACCTTTCTAACTTTAAAAACATAACAGTCGCAGGCAGTGGTGTTTTGGGCTATCAAATCGCCGTACAAGCGGCGTTTCATGGTTTTAAAGTTGTTGTCTATGATATCAATGACGAGGTGCTCAATAAAGCCAAAACCAAATTTGCCGATATCGCCAAACGTCATCAGGCTGATTTGGGCGAAACAAGCGAACAAGCCAAATACGCTGAGCAAAACTTGCGTTATAGCTCAGACTTAAGCAACGCCTTAAAAGACGCCGACTTGTTGATTGAAGCGGTGCCCGAAGATGTCGCCATCAAAAAAGATTTTTATCAAAAAGCCTCGGCCGCTGCCCCCGAGAAAACCGTATTTGTAAGTAACTCATCTACCATGTTGCCCAGTGATTTGGTCAAATTTACCGACCGTCCTGCTAAGTTTTTAATGATGCACTTTGCCAATGAGATTTGGAAGCGCAATCTTGCCGAAATTATGTCGCATGCCGATACTGACCCTAATTTATTTGATGCGGTGACCGCGTTTGCCAAACAAATCGGCATGGTGCCTATTATCGTCAACAAAGAAACCTCGGGCTATGTACTAAATTCACTACTCAATCCTTGGTTAAATGCAGGGATGCAGCTGTATATCCAAGGCATTGCCGACATTCAAACCATCGACAAAACTTGGATGCTTGGCACAGGCTCGCCGATGGGACCCTTTGCTTTTTATGATATGCTGGGGCTGACTACCCCTTACAATATTTACAAGCTTGCTGTGGCTAAGGGCAAACAACAAGACCAAGCGGTCGTTGATATGCTTAAAAAAGAGTATATCGAGCAACATAAACTGGGAGTACCCACGGGTGAAGGATTTTATCAATACCCCAATCCCGCCTTTAAAAATCCTGACTTTTTAAAACCACCCAAAGCGGATTTATCCAAAGTACCCTATAAAAATATTACCGTGGCAGGCAGTGGCGTATTGGGCAACCAAATTGCGGTGCAATGTGCGTTTCATGGCTTTAACGTGACGATTTATGATATTAACGATGACGCGATTGCTAAGGCGAAAACCCGATTTGCCGACCTTGCCAATCAGCATCAGCATGACTTAGGTGAAACCGATGCCCAAGTGGCAGCAGCTAGCAAAAATTTGGCTTATACCACGGACTTGAATGAGGCGTTAAAAGATGCAGACCTATTGATTGAAGCGGTGCCAGAAAGCTTAGACATCAAACAAGATTTTTATAGCAAAGCCTCAGCTGCCGCCCCTGCCAAAACCGTGTTTGCCAGTAACTCATCAACGCTATTGCCAAGCGTGTTATCGACCTTTACTAACCGTCCAGAAAAATTCTTGATGCTGCACTTCGCCAATCACATCCATATCCGTAATACGGTGGAGTTGATGGCGGCAGCAAGCTGCGACCCACAAGTCTATGCTGACGTCATCGAATTTGCCAAAGCCATTGCTATGTTACCGATAGCGGTGAAAAAAGAACAATCGGGCTATGTGCTTGATAGCTTATTGATTCCGTTATTGGTGGCGGGGTTAAAACTGTGGGCAAACGGCGTTGCCGATGCCGCAACCATTGATAAAACGTGGATGATAGCCACGGGTTCACCCTTTGGACCGATGGCGATTTTGGATAAAAATGGCATGAAAACCAACTACAACATCTTTAATGAACTGGCAAAAATGGACCCCTCTTTGCAGCAGCCCGCTGCAAAGCTCAAAGCAGAACTGGTCGATACCAATAAACTGGGTGAAGCCACGGGTGAGGGGTTCTATCAATATCCTAACCCAGCTTATTTAGCGAAAGATTTTTTAAGCTTATCTGGCTAAACTGCGTTTGGTAGAGGAGAATAAACAAGGGTTAATTTGCTAACTTGACGTATCTACCGTTGTCACTACCGACATGCCTGGCATCAATTCATTCAGACGACTTTGGTTGTCATCGATGTCAATGCGTACAGAAATGCGCTGTAAGGTACTCCCCAATGTCTAGACCAAATAATCATAAAATTAAGATAGAATTGGGTTGATAAAGCACAGTATTATCC